>JAIXTE010000070.1 GCA_027484315.1 Burkholderiales bacterium
CCTTCAGCAAGCACCACAAAAACCTTTTCAACCCGCGCGTCGGCCAGCAGAGCCTGGACACTGTGTTGAAGCACGGTTTGAGCGCCCAGCACGGCATATTGCTTGGGCAACTCGCCGCCAAAACGGCGCCCTGCACCGCCTGCCGGCACCAAACCAAAATACTTGGCAGTTCTTGCCATGAAAGCTTGTTCCTATGCGGGCACTTGCCGCCTTATAATACGGGCCGTGGTTCAGCGAGTGGCGCTAACCTTTTGAACCCTTTTTTAACCCCAACCCGAACTAGAACCCCTCTGGAAAACCAGCATGGTTGCAGTATCCGAGCGGGCAAACTTTATGCTTTCACATTTTACTTCTTCTTTTCAGCTTACCGGTGGGCACAAGCTCAGCTTGGCACATCCACCCGGCAGTGCCGATGCATTTTTGCTGGCGCAGGTCTGTACGCAAGCCCAACAACAAGGCCGGCTGTGCCTGGTGACTTGCGCAAACCCTCACGACGTCACCCGTTTGCAAGAAGAGATTTCCCTGTTTGCCCCCTCCCTCAAGGTGCATTACCTGCCAGACTGGGAAACATTGCCCTATGACAGCCTGTCTGCCCACCAAGACCTGGTTTCGGAACGATTGGCCACTCTTTATCAAACCCAGCAAGGCGATTTGGATGTGCTGATTACTGCGGCAAGCACCGCCATTCAGCGCCTGGCCCCGCCTTCATTTCTGGCAGGCAGCACTTTTTACTTCAAGACCGGCGACAAGCTGAATGAGAAAAAACTGCGTGAGCAATTGACCATTGCGGGCTACAGCCATGTGTCGCAGGTGATGACACCCGGTGAATACTGCATACGCGGCGGCATCATCGACCTGTTCGCCACCGGTACTGCCCTGCCCTTTCGCATCGACCTGTTTGATGACGAAATTGAATCCATCAAGACATTTGATGTAGACACCCAACGCAGCCTTTACCCTGTGCGGGAAATGCGCCTGTTGCCAGGCCGCGAATACCCGATGGACGAACAAAGCCGCGCACAGTTTCGCAGCAAATGGCGTGAACGCTTTGAAGGCGACCCCTCCAAGGTGTCAATTTACAGAGACATGGGCACCGGCGTAGCCAGTGCCGGGATTGAGTATTACCTGCCCCTGTTTTTTGAACACACAACCGCTTTGGTTGACTACCTGCCCAACAAGGAACTGGTGTTTGTTCAACACGGTGATGTAGATCAGGCTCTGCAAACATTCTGGGCCGACACCCAAAGCCGCTTTGATTTCCTGTCCAAGGACATTCAGCGCCCCATTCTTCGCCCTTCCGAAATCTATTTGAATGCCAATGAATTTTTCAGCGGGTTCGAGAATGCAGCACGCGTGAATTTGTCGGTTTCAAAAAATGCATTGGTGCCGGAATACAGCGGCGCACTGCTGCCAGACCTCGCCGCAGACCGCAAAGCGGATGATCCGATCTACAAGTTCAGGGAGTTGGTGGAACGCACAGGGGCTGGCGCTTACAAACAGGTGATCATGGTGGCGCCCAGCGACGGCCGCCGTGAAACATTGAACCAGTACTTCCTTGAACACCGCTTAAAGCCCCATCAAACAGAAACACTGCAAGGCGCACTGGAAAGCGAACAGCGCTTTGTGCTGTGCACTGCAGTTCTGGATCAGGGTTTTGGCGTACACCGCGGACTGGACGCACAGGTTGCTTTTGTAACGGAAGCGGAGCTGTTTTCCCTGTCACCAAGGCGGCGCGGGGCACGCAGGCAACAGGAACGACAGAGCAACGTTGAATCCATGATTCGGGATTTATCCGAATTGAAGATCGGCGATCCGGTGGTACACCAGCAACACGGCATTGGGCGCTACAAAGGCTTGATCAGCATGGACTTGGGTGAAGGCGCGTCCGAATTTTTGCACCTTGAATACGCAAATGGTTCCAACCTGTTTGTGCCGGTTGCCCAACTTCATGTGATTGCCCGCTACAGCGGCTCCGACCCCGAAAATGCCCCAGTGCATTCGCTGGGTTCCGGGCAATGGGAAAAAGCAAAAAAGAAAGCTGCCAAGATGGTGCGCGACACTGCGGCTGAACTGTTGAACCTGTATGCCCGCCGCGCCTTGCGCAAAGGCCACGAGTTCAAGTTGAGCATCGGTGACTACGAAGCGTTTGTAGAAAAATTCGGCTTTGACGAAACTGCTGACCAGGCCGCTGCGATTCAAGCCGTGATTGCGGATATGACATCGCCCCGCCCCATGGACCGCCTGGTGTGTGGCGACGTGGGCTTTGGCAAAACAGAAGTGGCACTGCGCGCAGCTTTTGTCAGTGTGATGGATGGTAAACAGGTGGTGCTTCTGGCCCCAACCACCCTGCTTGCGGAACAACATTTTCAGACCTTCTCCGACCGCTTTTCAGACTGGCCAGTGAAAGTGGTGGAACTGTCCCGCTTCAAATCGCCGAAGGAAATTCGCGACGCCGTGGAATTGATCAACAGTGGGCGTGCCGACATTATCATCGGCACCCACAAAGTACTTAGTTCGGAAGTGGAGTTTTCCCGGCTTGGACTGGTGATCATCGACGAAGAACATCGGTTTGGTGTGCGCCAGAAAGAGGCACTGAAAAATCTGCGAGCCGAGGTGGATGTGCTGACATTGACCGCCACCCCCATTCCACGAACGTTGGCCATGAGTATGGAGGGCATACGGGACTTCTCGGTGATTGCCACAGCTCCCCAACGCCGCCTGGCCATCAAAACTTTCGTGCGCCGTGAAACAGACAGCGTAATTCGGGAAGCGGTGTTGCGCGAATTGAAACGTGGCGGGCAGGTGTACTACCTTCACAACGAAGTGGACACCATTGAAAACCGCCGCGAAGCGCTGGAAAAAATTCTTCCCGAAGCGCGAATTGGCATTGCCCATGGGCAGATGAATGAACGTGACCTGGAACGCGTGATGCGCGATTTCTACCAACAGCGATTCAACGTGCTGTTGTGCACCACCATCATTGAAACCGGTATTGACGTGCCAACTGCCAACACCATCGTGATTCACCGAGCCGACAAATTCGGTTTGGCCCAGCTTCATCAATTGCGCGGTCGTGTCGGGCGTTCCCACCACCAGGCTTATGCTTACATGATGGTGAACAACGAAGAAGGCCTGAGCAAGAATGCAGAGCGCCGCCTGGAAGCCATCACCATGATGGAAGACCTGGGCAGCGGCTTTTACCTGGCCATGCATGACCTTGAAATTCGGGGTGCCGGCGAAGTACTGGGTGCCAACCAAAGCGGTAACGTGCATGAAGTGGGCTTCCAGATGTACACAGACATGTTGAACCACGCCGTGCGCAGCTTGCGGGCCGGAAAAGAACCCGATTTGACCGCACCTTTGAATGTCACGGTTGAAATCAATTTGCACACCCCTGCCTTGCTGCCGGAAGATTACTGCCCGGACGTTCATGAACGCCTGACGCTGTACAAACGCCTGGCCAGCACTGAGGAAATGGATTTTATTTCTGAAGTACAGGAAGAACTGATTGACCGATTTGGCAAACTGCCTGAAGCGGCAAGCGCCCTCTTGGAAACCCATCGTTTGCGAATACTTGCCAAGCCCTTGGGTATTGCGAAAATTGACAGCTCAACCGATGCCACGGTGATTCAGTTTGATGCCCAGCCCAATGTGGACGCTGGCAAAATCATCCTGATGATCCAGAAAGAAAAAGACATGAAACTGGCTGGTGCCGAACGCTTGCGGATTACACGGAGTTTTCCAAAAGTCAGCGACCGTGTACAGTTCCTGAAAGGTTTGATCAAACAACTGGTCTGAGAGCATGCACTTTTACACCCTTTCGCTGAAACCATGGTATCGCCTGATTGGCGCAGCAAGCCTGCTCCTGCTGGCTTTCAATGCCTGCGCCACACAGGCCGACAACCAGAACGATCAGGGCATGGCTGTTTACAAGGCACTTCTACCAAAAGGAGAAGCAGGTGACCCCGAGGTACAAACCACGCTGGGCCTGATGCGTCTGCGCGGCGACACCGTGCCACGCGACCTTCGCATTGCCAGGGTGTGGCTGGGCAAAGCTGCATTACAGAATCACACACCCGCGCAATATTACCTGGGGCAACTGTTACTGCTGGATGTATTCAATGCCAAACCTGCAGACCTTAACATGCAACTTACCGAAGGCTTGGGATGGCTTCGGCGGGCCTCTCGTGATCAACATGCACAATCCCAATTTCTGTATGCGCAAACTCTGCTTGGCAGTCAGCTCGACAACCCATTTGGTCACAGCAAAATCGAGGCCCAACAACACCTGGACTCCTGCGCAGAAGTGCACCTACCTTGCACGCGTTATGCATTGAGCCGCCTGGACCAAGGCGAGGAAGAGGCGTACTGCCCAAATAGCGACGCCTGTGAACAAAAGAGGCGCTTGCTGTATACCCTTGCAAATGCGGAAGATGCGAACGCTCGTTACCGCCTGAGCAAGTTTGAAGGCGAAGACCGGATGTTCTGGCTGAGGCGTGCCGCACGACTGGCTCACCCGCAGGCCAGTTATGAACTGGCAGACCTGGTGCTTCGAAATGAAGCCCCCCTTCAACCCGAAGACCCCGCTGTACTTTCCCTGTTGAATTCTGCTGCGCAACAGGAAGTACTGGATGCCATGCACCTGCTGGGCAGCCTGTTGGTGGAAGGAAACCGGTTTCCGGTCAACAAACCCTTGGGCATTCAGTGGTTAAGCCTCTCGGCAGAAAAGGGATTCGAGCCCTCCAGGCAAATGTTGGCGCAAATTCAGGGACCTGACGGCAACAAGCCCGTTACTGAACGGGTAGAATCCGCGCATACCCCGGAGAACAAACCATGAGCCAATTGTTTTTTTCATCACCCACTCTGACAAACGGCAACGTGCACACCGCGTTGCTGGCACTTGGATTGCCCTCACTGGGCATTGAAGTACAGCACCAACAGGCCAGCGTTCAAATTCCCGAAGGCTTCGTTCTACCCAAAGCAAGCATTACGGACACGCTTAGGCCGTTAAGCAAAACACACCAGTTCGACTTTGCCATTCTGGAAAAAACGTTTCAAGCGCAAGAATTCAAGTTACTGGCCATGGACATGGACAGCACACTGATTACCATTGAATGCATCGATGAAATTGCCGACTTTGCAGGCAAAAAGAAGGAAGTGTCCGAAATTACCGAGGCCGCCATGCGCGGAGAAATCAAGGACTTTTCTGAAAGCCTGAACCGCCGTGTCGCCTTATTGAAAGGTGTTCCCGCCAGCAGCCTGAATTCAGTGTTCGAAGAACGCCTTCGCCTTTCACCCGGCGCAGAAGAATTGATTGCCTATGCAAAATCAAAGGGCTGGAAAACCTTGCTGGTCAGTGGAGGCTTCACTTTTTTCACAGACAAAATGAAAGAAGTCTTGGGATTGGATTACACCCGCTCCAACACACTTGAAATTGTAGACGGGCACTTGACCGGCCGGGTGCTGGGCACCATTGTGGATGCTCAAGTGAAGCGTGAAACAGTGATCGAAACCTGTGAATTGATTGGTTGTGACCCAAGCGCCGCCATTGTAGTGGGCGATGGCTCCAACGACCTGAAAATGATGGAAATTGCAGGCGCCAGCGTGGCGTTTCGTGCCAAGCCTGTGGTGCAGGAAAAAACCGATTTCTGCATCAACCACGGTGGGCTGGACAGCATTTGCAAGTGGTTTGAAGTGAATATTTGAAGTTTCGCAAGACGCAACTTCTTTGTTTGCAAAGCGCATCCGCTTACCGGTGAGCGCCTTCTTCGTTTGCAAGGCGCATACCCTCTTCCGCCGAAAGCCTGTATACCCCTTTTTGTATTCACACTGACTCACCTCGCTCGGCAAAAACATGGCCGAGTCGAGGTGTCGGCTTGCAGCCGAACGTGGCGTATGAATTCAAAACGGGCAGGCTTTCTTGAATGGCAGTGCGAGGGCAATGCAGCCTTTACAAACTTGAAGGTGCAACACCTGTGACTTGTGACTTGCGACTTGCGACTTGCGACTTGCGACTTGCCAGCAAGTAAGTCACTTTTTGCTCACGAACGCAAGTTGGCTTGGAGGGTTTGCAGAATGGTCACATTGCTCTGCCGATTCAGATCAAGGCGCCCGGCTTGATTCGCAGCGCGGGGCGATTCCGACAGGAATCGATGCGAATACGCATTTGCGTTTCGCATGACCCAAGCCAGAATCAAGAAGGGAAATACGCCTTGGTCAAGGCAAAGCAGGTGACTTTCTGCAAATACTAGCAAGCCTTAACCAAGGCAGAACAAGTGAATTTCTGCAAATCCAAACAAGCACTACTGATTACATGCGTTCGAAAATCGCCGCAATGCCCTGTCCACCACCAATACACATGGTGACCAATGCATAACGACCCTGAACACGCTGCAGTTCATACAACGCTTTCACTGTAATGATGGCGCCAGTTGCACCAATGGGGTGGCCAATTGAAATACCGGAGCCATTGGGGTTGACCTTGGCTGGGTCCATGCCCAATTCCTTGGTCACAGCGCAAGCCTGCGCAGCAAAAGCCTCGTTGGCTTCAACCACATCCATGTCTTCAATTTTTAGGCCGGCTTTGGCCAAGGCCTTTTTGGTGGCTGACACAGGGCCGATGCCCATAATCGTCGGCTCAACGCCCGTGTTGGCGTAGGCCACCAAACGGGCCATTGGCTTCATGCCTGCTTTTTCGGCTGCGCTGCGTTCCATCAACAACACGGCGCCCGCACCATCGTTCAAGCCAGAGGCATTGCCCGCAGTCACAGTGCCGTCTTTCTGAAACACGGTTTTCAGCTTGGCCATGCCTTCAACTGTGGCATCACCGCGAACATGTTCGTCGGTGTCAAACATCACGGGGCCTTTCTTGCTCTTGATTTCGATGGGCAGAATCTGCTCTTTGAAATAGCCGTTCGCAATTGCGTTGGCTGCACGTTTGTGGCTTTCAACAGCCAGGGCATCCTGGTCTTCACGGCTTACATTGAATTCCTTGGCCACGTTTTCTGCAGTCACGCCCATGTGAATCACATGGAATGGGTCATGCAGTGCGCCAACCATCATGTCGATGCCTTTCATGTCGCCCATGCGTGCACCCCAGCGGGCGGCGGGCAAAATGTAGGGGGCCCGGCTCATGCTTTCAGCACCGCCACCAATGGCTACATCGGCATCGCCCAAAATGATGCTTTGTGCAGCAGTCACAATAGCCTGCAAACCAGAACCACACAGGCGGTTCACGTTCATGGCTGGTGTGGACTTGTCCAGGCCGCCTTCAATGGCAGCCACACGTGACAGGTACATGTCACGCGGTTCTGAATTCACCACATGACCAAAAACAACATGGCCAACCTGGTCGGCGCTTACACCTGCGCGTGCAACCACTTCTTTCACAACCATGGCACCCAACTGTGTCGGGCTGAAGTCTTTCAGACTTCCACCAAAGCCACCCACTGCGGTGCGCACACCGGCTACAACTACGACTTCACGCGTCATTGCTCTATCTCCGTTTTTAATTAGAAAACTTGTACTGAAAACTCAAGGAACAATCTGACCCCACAGGTCATGCTCGTCACAATCGTCGATCAACACATTGACAAAATCGCCCGGCTTAGGCTGCTGTGCCGGGTTTTCAGGCATGGGTATGAACACATTGCCGTCAATTTCAGGGGCATCGGCTTTGCTGCGCGCCACAATGCCCTCATCATCCGTTTCATCCACCAGCACTTGCATGACTTTGCCCAGCTTGGCTTCGTTGCGGCTCAGCGAAATCTTTTCCTGCAGTTCCATCAGGCGTGCACGGCGCTCTTCTTTCACTTCCTCAGGCACCGGGTTGTCCAGTTCATTGGCCTTGGCACCATCCACGGGTGAATAGGCAAACACGCCGACGCGGTCCAGTTGCGCTTCTTCAATGAAATCCAGCAGGTGCTTGAACTCGTCTTCCGTTTCACCCGGGAAACCAGTGATGAAAGTGCTGCGCAATGTGATGTCGGGGCAGGCTTCACGCCACGCTCGAATTCGCTCAATGTTGCGCTCGCCGCTGGCGGGGCGCTTCATGCGCTTCAATACATCGGGGTGTGAATGCTGGAAAGGAATGTCCAGGTAAGGCAGAATTTTTCCTTCGGCCATCAGCGGCACCA
>JAIXTE010000053.1 GCA_027484315.1 Burkholderiales bacterium
CTTTGAGGGGGCGCTATGGGATTTTTTACGAAATCGACCATGATTTTTATGATGCAGCTACGGGACGATGTCTCCGGCCTGTTGACGTAAATCCTGCGTTGGCCATCCGTCAGTTTAATTTGCCGTAAGTGTGCCTTCGGGTTTAGGAGAGTGTTCCGATGACTGCCAAAAGTTCAGTTTTGTTTGCTGCCTTTGATTTCTCCGTTGGTGAGGATGGTGATCTGGTGGTTGTTCCAGATCTGACTTATGCTGACGGCGTCGCTGTTTCATTGAAGGAACGCGCGAAGATCGAAGCAGATCTAAGCCGAGACGTTCGCAGCCGGATTTCGAAGGAATATCTCCCCAAGAATCCTGGTGATCTTCTGTCGATCTCCATTTCGCCACCGTTCTCCACTTTTTCGGGAGTATATAGGACCGCCGGTTCTTTTAAGTACACGAAGGTGATGGGATCCCTCAAGGGGTCGAGCTTGATCTTTTCAAAGTCGATTGCCCGCGGTTTGCTTGATCACGTAAGAAATGATAGAGAGTTTTATCTGCGTGTTGAAGTTGAGGCTGACGGTGAGGGGGGCAGGTGTATCTTCTCAACGGTTGACAAAGATGTGGATGAGCTCAAAAAAGTTCTAGACTGCAGTCAAGTTAATGACGCAGCGGCGCTATTTTTTGGGGTGGCCAGAAAATTAGCTGAGGAAGTGGTTCAGTCGATCCCCCGAGAGGTTCAGCCTTCCCCTTACTCGGATGACTTCCTGGAGATCAATGTGAGCCTAAGCACAGGGGAGTTCACCGGCACTCTAACCAACTCCGAGGGTAAAGTGAGGTTTGGAGGCTCGAATCCAATTACCGAGACAGTATTCGACCTCTGATTAGTTGCAACCGGTGCTAACGAAAGCGAAGTCTCGTTGTGATTGTCTTTCTATAAGCGATAGGGAAATCCTTGCAGAAAGCGGCGTTCCCAGAGCCAGGGACGCGGAGATGTAATACTTAGCTCCCGCGAACGGAGGGCCGGCCTTTTGTCCCTCGCTAGTGGCTGTGATGTAACGTTGGTTCGTCCCTGAAGCCTGGATTGTCCTCATGGGGCTGTATGACTGCCTAGACATGAAAGGGTGCTCCCTGCTGCCAAACCAAAGGTCCCCTTTCTTGTCTAACTCGAAATAAATGGTTGCCTGCCTCTGGGAAGGAGTCTGTGAGTTTGGAGCGTTCTCGGCTATAAATCCGTCGCATCTAATAGGCTTTGAAAACGCTATAGTTGGGGCGACTGCAAGAAGGCTCAAGAGAAAACTTTTAAGAATTATTTTCATGCCGAAGAATTGCTATTGACAACAAAAAAATTGTATCAGCCAAGCTCAGCTACGGCATAGAAGTTGATGGTATTCGATTCTCTTTTGGTTTTGGCTCGGACTGGAAAACAAATCTTTCGATTTCCGTTGCTAATTTTTGGGGATCGATGCTATCTACTGCCCTTGATATCGGATCGCGTATTTTTTTAAGGATCTCCATAATTGCAGAGTAGGACCAGTGCTTCTCGAACGAGTCTGGTGCAATTGTTTCGAACTCCTCTACGTTTCCATTGGGCCCCACAGCAAAAGCATAGAACTCGGTATCAGGGAATTCGCAACATAAGGAGTTGATAGCTTTAAGATTCCTGGTTGAATCATCAAAGGTAGTCACTGATGAAAAGTTATTGCTCTTCAAATAATTTCTGACCACAGTCTTCTTGTTTTCGCTAGTTGATTCGTAGCCAACCCTGGCTGCTCGTTCAAAGTGGACTCGATCGACATCAATGTTTAATCCCTTGAAAAATTCAAGGACACTGTTTTTATCATCGAAGTCATTTCGGGCTGTCAACATGATGACGCGACTGCCGTCTTTGTCGATCCTTCGATTGGATATTTCCTGAAGCGTCAACAGAATATCTAAGGGCTCCCTAATCGTCTCACTTTGCAAAAACAACTTTGAATCCCCAAATTGACTCAAATCAATGTCATCACCATCGGAGGGGGTAAAGGTCGCATACTCTGTGGTGCTGAGCTCTTTCTGAAGGCCGGTGAGACTGTTTCTAACGATAATCTTTGCCTTTGTTGACAGCAAGACATCATCGACATCAAATATAAAAAGGCTGCCACCCGTGAGGGAAGAGAATCGTTCATTGAGCTCGACTCTTGGTGATGACCTTGGCGGCGCCTGAATATTCTTCATTTTAGAAGGGCCTCGGTTCTTCAAGTTTGAAATCGCTTTCGAGCTCTTTCTTTAAAGCTTTCCTGAAGTCAGGATGCTCAGCGTTAGCTAGAAACCTAAAGAGGTCGTTTCCGTCATCCAAGGACTCGATTCCTGTTCGTCTGAACACGAACGAGGATGACGGGGACAATTCAGAGAGTCGGTTTATAAAATCTGATGCGGCCAACTCCTGGATGGAACCAGCAATTGAGTCCTTGGCGCTTTTAGGAAATTCGGAAACAACGGCGGTGAGATTGCCCAAAGACGAAATAATGATTTCCTCTTTAAGCAGTCCTCCATCTTGGGTTTGTTTGATATTAACAAGCCTAACCGAGGGTTCCTGCTCGTCGTCTTCTGGCAGTGAGGCCATAAACCCCAAATCCCTGAGCATGCAAGCCAAGACGATGGGGAGTTTCTGAAAACTCTTGTCAAGGAGAGCAGCCCTAATTTTTTCTGTCGGCCGCTGTTGACCTCTGGATGAGAAACTTTCCATTTAAGAACCTCTGCATTTTTTAGAATATTAAATACGGAAGTCTTGAAGCCCAAATATTTCTCGCCCCGATATGCAGAATGCTTCTGAATAACACCAGGGCTAAAATAAGGCTGAGAGGGTTCAGGATTGATATCATCCAATGAGAGCCAACTAATTGCCCCAGAGATGAACAACGACCAGGAACAAAAGACTTGTGTAATTGCAGAGGTGCTTTCCTCCACCCAGCGACGTAACGGCGTCACTTCAGCCATACTCAGGTTGGCAGACAAGAGCACAGTTTCTGTCACAGGGTTTGAGGGGATACTTGCGGGGATAATAAGAGGTAACTCCTACACTGTGGAGTACGAATCACGAGTGGATAAGTCGGGCGCAACATCCCATATAGTGACACTGGTAGAGGATCACATACCAGAGGGAGAGGCCGCCTTACAGCGTTACTTAAGCAGTGGTGTAATCCCTGGCTGCGGCTACACAGAGTCAAAAAAGATTGTCAAACACTTTGGGGATTCGGCTCGATCGGTGATTGATGAAAGCCCCGATTTACTTATGGAAGTCCCGGGGATAGAGGAGTCAAAGCTATCCGAGATTGTTCTTTTTATAAAAGAGAACAGGGGTGGCAATCTGTTACAGAATGCCTTGGCAAGAAATGGTTTTACAGCCCAACAAACAAAAGAAATTGCTTCCCACTTTAAGGCGAACAGCCGTGCGAAAGCCAAGGAGGCAATGGAAAAGATAAAGTCAAACCCATACTTTTTGGGAGAAATTGCCGACATTCCGCTAAAGACGCTCGACGACCTCGCTAGAAAGGTTGGCCTGGGCGACCAAAGCATCGCCAGGTCTATCCTCTGTATTAATTCGGTCCTGGGGAGGATCGACAAAGGATTCTCCGGTTCTTTGGGCCTTCCGAGAAGCGCTGTCGGAGAAATCTGCAAGGGAGAGCCCTTCTATTCAGACATAGCAATGACCAGAAATGCCTATCTGCATATGAAAGAGACAGGAGATCTGGTGGAGGTATCGAATCCAGCAAATCCGCTGGACCCATTTCTTTTTAAGAAGAGTGTATACGACCAAGAAACAAGGGTAGCTCTGAAGCTAAAAGAGAAAATCTACTATGGTCGGAGCCCTTTTCAATACTTCTCCGATGACATGATCAAGGAGGCCATAAATAATGGCCGAGTAACAAATCATCTGGGACGTGAGATTCAGATGTCTGCAGACCAAATGGATGCGGTAAAGGTCGCTCTTACTAACCCGATCTCAATAATTACAGGGGGGCCAGGTACAGGAAAAACCACAATTGTAAAATCGGTGGTTGATGCATACCTCGCTAATGGGCTCACGGTTGTTGGCGCGGCTCCATCGGGCAAGGCGGCGGAAAGGGCAACCAAGGCGTTCTTGGGAACCGAAATGTCCTTCAGTACCACTCACAGAGCCCTGGTTTGGCTTCCTGATGGAGGGTTTGAATTTAACGAAGAAAACCCGATAGAAGCGGACCTGGTCGTCTTTGACGAAGCGTCCATGAAAGACTCGGAAATGATGTACCACTCAATGATGGCAATTGGTGAAAAGACAACGGTGTTGTTTGTTGGTGATATAAACCAGCTTCCAAGTGTAGGTCCGGGCAGCGTACTGCGAGACTTAATCGAAAGTGGAACGACACCTGTTGCAAGGCTGAAGAAAATTGAACGAGTTGTTGAGGGCTCGGAAATACTCAAAGTAATTTCGGCAATTGAAAACGGGGTTCTCCCCAGAGTGGCTCCCACACGAGGTGATTTATCCTCAGCGGTGAACTTTATTGATGTTGATCGACCTCCGTTTGAGGTGCCAGAGGGCCAAGATGAAAACTGGGTTGCAAGGGAAGCGCTTCGTCGGACAGTGGCGTACATGCAAAAAGAAAGGGGTTACGATGTCGACGATATTCAGGTTTTCCTGCCAAAAAACGAAGGTGCATTCGGTTGCTCTGTAGCCAATATCATCTGTCAGTCAATCCTGAACCCGGCAGGCAGTCAAATCCCAGTTATGCATGGAAAGAAAGACGACCCAGCTAGATACCAATATCGAATCGGGGACAGGGTGATGCAGAAAAAGACGGACAGAAATAGAGGCGTAATAAATGGGAACGTCGGGAAAATAGTGGATTTCGAGCAATCGACAGGGACCCTGCTAGTGAAATTTAACGACAAGGATGAGTTGGTAAGTTACCAGGGTGCACAAATTTATGAGTTAGGGCCAGCGTTTGCAATGTCGGTTCACAAAGGGCAGGGGTCGGAGGCAAAATGTGTCATCACGGGGGTCATGCCAGCACACGGGAGATCTCTTCTCCAGAGAAATCTGGTATTAACGGCCTATAGCCGTTCAAGTGAAACTCTGGTTTCAATACATAAATTAAAATCGTTAGGCGACGCCATAAAAAATACCGAAAGTCAAAACCGGATCACACTTCTTAAGTTGCTTCTACAAGACAAAACTATCGTACCCGCAAGGAGACCCTTCGATACGGGCTTTGGTTTGGTGACTAAAAAGATGACAGCGGCGATGAGCATGTAGTTGCCTGCCCGAGAATTCAGTGGACTAGATTTCCTTCTTGTGATACAAATTAATGTAAATCATTAAGGACAGCCTCAATATGCAATCAAAACTTTTTTCTTGTGTTGTCCTGTCGACCCTAATCGGGGCATGCTCTTCTATAAACGCGCCTATTTCACTGGATGAAAGAAAGATTCAAGCAACTCTCAGCAAACTAGAGTCCAGCAAATCTCCGTCATTTCATGTTAACGATCCGAATGTTTTTAATGAGCCTCTCTTCGTAGACGTTGGAGAAGTCATTTTTGACGTGAGGTCGTCTGTCGTTGGAGCGTCAAGCGGTTTTAGGCTCAGAGATTCCGAACGGGTAAACGTTGTTACAGAAACGGGTCGCTCGGTTTCTTTAAGCGCGGATTCATTCTTGTACAGTGAGTATGATGCAGTCATTAACGGTAGGCGATATGCCATTTCGTGTCTTTTTGACTGTTTAAAAAAGCCTGCTTATGTGGCAGTAGGGGCTGACGGAGGTGTATTAGCTACACTCTTTAATATTGAGAACAATCAAACCGGGGGAACGTCCTTGGTGAGTATTGGGGACAGCCTTTTAACTACGCTGAATCTTGAACCTTACAAAGTAAGGGAGCCACTTTCCAATGCGACAAGAACGACCTACACACTCCTAGAAGTGCAAAAAGATGGCGATCGAGTGCAAGCTATCATTGGTCTGTCGCGATATAATTCGGAAAATATTTTGGTTCAATCAACGAAAAGACGGGTCCCATTGGGCTCTAGTGTTTCGTGTGGCCCATCCTGCAGGATCATATTCGCATCCTGGACAGATCTGGCGACCTTTATTGTCCAGGGCTCATTAAACTAAGCGAGCAAAATAAGATGCCCGAAGTCACTATCAACGTGTCAGATGACAGCCCTTACGGTGTATACAAGCGACTCGCTGAGGACTTCGTTAAATCCCTTGCTGCTCAACGTAGAAGAGAGTTGATCAGTTGTTCGCGATTAAAGACCCGATTGTTTTATGGGTACAGGCCTGCAAATAGGGCTGTTTATGAAACAACTAAGGTTGGCCTGAAGATGAAGGAGCTCTATTGTGAGCCGCATCTGCTTCTAGAAAAAAGGCATCGATCACTCCTTCATATCTATATATTCCACGCTCTTGGTGGAACTGTCGACGGGGTCTCTTATACAGACGATCTGGACACCCTCCCCGTGAATTTTTTTTGCTACACATCAGAAGAAACTTTGCGGGATAAGGCTACAGGCGAGTCAAAGACTTGTCTCCTAATGGGGTTTATGGACACCTTAGGTTTTTGTTGCTTCGTCTATGAAGTTCTTTCTAATGGCACACTTTCCCCATATCTTGCTTACCACAATCATTACCCAAATGATTCGTCCCTAAGCGTAGAAGGAAAGCTAGTTTACAACCACGATTCTCTTTCGTTGAAAAAGGGCCAGTACGACTCAATAGGTCTTCCCATCTATCAAAGCTTCGTAGAAAACGCCATGGGCTACTCCATGGAACTCTCTTTCCTGAAATCCATGGGACGAAATTACGCCAGGCTGGTGCTGGACAAGTGGGAATTTGACAGGCTCACCCGATTTTTGTTCAGCGATGAGTTTACTCACAACAGGTTTTCTGTATTCAACTCGGTTATCGCGAGCACCAGAGAACGATCGGACTTCAACGAACTGAGGGACCTTTATTCGGGTTCAGCGGCGGAGGATGCCAGGTTGTCAATAATAAATGGGCAGCAACACTATGAAGTTCTGTGGGATATTGTAAAAAACAGGGACTTCTCTATCAATGCAAAAAACTGGTATACGCATTGTCTGGTTGACTATTTAATGTCCCCAGACGCATATTAATTCCTTCATGGTTGCGCTTGCACCATTGTCCAGGTTCCGTCATCTTGCTTCTTAAAATGCCCCTGCTCGGCGAACGGCTTCTTTAAGCCCCCGATATCAAACAAGACGCCGTCCATATCGCATACGTTAAGGTCGCCCTTTCTGCGACAGTTTTTGACCCGAATAGAATCTGCCGACATCCTTACATGACGGATGTACTCGTCCTTTAGGCCGCTCCCCATAGAAAAACCAGTAGGCATCTCCAGGAGTTTCTGTTCCAGAGTCCAAGAGGCGATTTCTTGGGCGTGCGTTTCGTCTATTTTTTCCTGCCTGAGGATCGCTGAAGTCACCGCAAATACAACGAGAATCGCGATTGAAGACACCGCTACGAGAATGGCCTTCTGAGTGTGACGCGGCAGCGCCTTAAATCGTTGATTGATAGACATCATTCCTCCAAGTAATACACATATTCTACACAAAAATCAAACTTACATTATGAATTTGATAGAATATCTTTTTGTAATACCATAAATGGTAGATACGTGAAAAACGCCGCAAGTATAAGTTCACAGAATGGGTTTTGTGAGTTGGTGAAATCCGTTTTGGGAAGACAGCCAGGGTTGTTAATTGGGGGGCGGAATGTTGCGAGGAGTTATTTCTACTTTCTGAAGGGGATGGTCGATGCGGCGGAAGCTGAACTTCCTCAGGCGGCGAGGTTTTGTCAGGATAATGTCAACATTTACAACCCGGTTGAGCAGTTAGACGGACGACGGTCTTCGCGAACATTTGCCGCATTACAGACGGACGGTGTAACACAGATAGGTATGTATGAGTCTGACTTCAAAAGGTTGGCCAAACATGACTCGCCACCCAGACACATCCCCGTTGACCCAGCAAGATCGATGGCTTTTGAGCTCGCTTTCAGTTATGAGTTAAATTGTGACCAGATTGCGGTATGCATTGACAAATTTGAGTTCGCGTCGACGACAGAATTTCTAGACTTCGATAAAGGGCGAGGATGTGCGGAGATAAATAATGGTCTTTTCCCTTTGAGAGCAATAGAGAAACTAAATCACCTCGCTCCCTTGAATTCCTACAACGTTGTAGAGTCGAACCTCCCACAGATTATTGCCTGCTTTACTGCTACGAGTATGCTTTCATTGGATTTGGTTGCGGTATTGAAAAACCGAATGCCCGAAGACGTGCTGCTGAATTTAATGGCTCTAGGTGTACTTGATGGTGACTCGCACGGATATGCAGAGAATAAATCACTACGTTTTCGGGGCATTCCCGGCCTGGAAAAGGCCATGAGCGATATCTTCAGGATGGCGCTGGGGGGGCGACAGCCCAGCTCGGAGTACTGGTTCTCCTACGCCCCACGGATCGGAAAGTGGTGGGCATCAAAAGGCGCCGCAGGCAGCCTATTTCAGATGAATCGATTTATTAATCCACTGCTCCGGGACGATGCGTGTCTTCCGGATAGGGCATGTTTCCAGGAACGTCTTTTGAAGCTCGGTTCTTTTTTGAACCCTGGTTATTTTCGAGTTGATCAATTCAATAGTTATTCAAGCAGTGGGCCCTCCCAGTTAAAAGACGGGGGGCTCCCTCTGGGGTCGATTATGCTTTCAGTTGATCAGCATGAACAGCAGCGGATCATTGCAGGGGTCGCCAGGAGTGCTCTAGCTCGGGACAGCTCTTTTTGTGCGGATCTCATGGATGCAGCGGGAAGGACGGTATTTTATGTCGGAGAGCCCATGAATCAGAGGTTGAATCGCCTTGTCGGCAATATTAAAAGGGTACAACGATGAGAATTATTGGAAAAACTATACTTGCTGTTTTGGTGCCATTAATGCTATCGGGATGCTCGCCAGTTGTTGATGTTGACGAGGCGGTCTCGTTGATAAAATTTCAGTATGCGCAATACACCTACTATTCGATATCTTCTCTCGATGTGGATGAGAAGCAGACGAAGGAGCCAGCAATAGTCGGGCGAAACGATGAGTTCATGACAAGCCTTAGTGTGTATGACTGCCGAAGTGAAAAGAGTATTCCGTCGACGCAGGAAGAATTCGATCTTTCTGTCTGTGAAGTCAGCTACAAGCTTGAAGGCAGGGATAAATTAAAGAAAGCCTGGTTTGTTAGAGCACCTGGAGCCCAGTGGGATTTGGCCATGGTGTCGGATAAATAGAGTTTCGGAGTCGACCACTTAAAACTAAAAGGATTCCGATTTCTTATTTTTTGTCACCTTCTTTAAATAGTGACTCGTATCTACGCCAGAGGTTTTCAAAGTCCATTGGGCTTTGCCAAAAAACGGTATTTAGTGCGAAGAAGAATGATGCCAGTATTAGGGCAATCCCTACGTTTACAAAATCAAGCATGAAAAATAGGATGGAGATCACGCCAGCCGCGAGGGATGCAAAGTTTGTCTGCTTCATATTATTGCCTTATTGTTCGCTTTGTGCTATTATTACACCATACTAACAATAAGAGCAAGAGATGAAATACGAATACTCAAGTAAAAAAGACGGTAGCCTCTCGCTGGAGTTTCTTCGGCCCCAGATGAAATCGTTTGTGCGAGCGAACTTGGAGGGCGGTTCTGAGTCTGACGCCGTTTTCTCCTTGCTTGTGCAGGTTTACTCGATGTACCTGTCGAGCCGCCTCGCGGTGTTGCGCTCACAGTCAAAGCTTAGGCGCATCTCTCCGCTGCTGGAGACCCTCTCTAATTTCGAGCCAATCTCCCAGGGTTTAATGAACGAGATCATGACATTTCCAGATCTAAGCCGGGACGGTCGTAGTCTGGTCTTGGCGGCGTCGCTGGTCGCCAGATACAAGGTGTCCAATACTTCTGAGTCGAGAATGTTGCTAGACACTTCCATTTCAGATTCCTTTATGCCTATGTTTCGCGTACTGCCGGGCGAGGATCCACTTGGTTCTGATGCGCTTTCCCGTGCTCTTTTTTACGCATGCATCCTGAAGACCGAGGGCTACCTCAAGGAAGTCAATCCTTATAGGCACTCCGTGGTGCGAAACAAAGCGGATCTACTTGCTCTCGAAAGCCGCAATGCCCTCTATTCCACCTTTTCAGTTCCGGAGTTGGGTTTCGCTAATTTCACGCAACATCTCTTTTGGGTTGCAAGAGTTTTCGCCTTGAGCTCGGAGCTTCAAAAATTGGGACATGTGCCTGCTCAATACGGACGATTCCTGTGCCTTGCCTCGGATTTCCTTGTCAAACAACAGGGCTTCTCTTTGGAGTATAGAGAGACCTCCTTGGTCGTCCCTATGAGCGATGATGAGATCACCGAACTGAGAAATTTTGGCCTCCTGTTTTGGGAGTTTGATGTTCAAAGCTGGTTTTCAGATTTACCAAACTCTTAAGGCTGACTGCAACTTCGCTATTCTGTTGATGCGATGTGAAAAAGTTTCGGTTTCGTGGGGCTTTAACTTACCATTAGGAATCACGAAGGAGATTTTATGGTTAGGGCCAGTCTAAATGAGACCGATGTTGACGATCTGCTGTACGAATTTCAAGGGGCATGCCAGGAAGCATTGACGTTGTCTCTTAAACTCATGGACCGGTGTGATAACCCTGACGCCGTTACGCTTTCATCACAGACTGTGGATAATGCAATCTATTGCCTCGGTCTATACTACGGTATAGAGATGCCCGCGAGTTCCCTACTGAACCCCGAGCAAAATGAAGTTGATTCGGCGTCCAGCTCGTCCGAGTTGTATTTGTTTTTGCAAGAGACCGCAGAAAAAGATGGGGTTCACACACTCGATTTGCTAGGCAACTACCTACAAAATGCTGCATACCTTATTACCGAGGAAAGCCTCTTTTCACCCGAGAGATCCGGGGAGATTCCAAATCAGTCGTCCCAGCTAATGAAGGAATTGCAGGGCCGGTTAGCAGAAATCACGCAATCCGTTCAATCAATGCCCCTCGCTGGCATTGACCTTGAGCCGAAGGTTAAAGCACAGGCCCCCCAAGGTCAGGTAAAAACAACCTTCGGGCTATAAAGTGGGACCGCTATCGAGAAGGCTAAAATTAGCCTGTGAAACATCCCTACTATACGACGCCAGCTTTAACACTGACACTAGCCACCCGCCTGATTGCTTTTGGCCACTGCACTGCCGGCAAGTTCTTTCCTCAATTGGTTTTCGCTTGGTCGGAGCTAACCCGCCTGGTGCGACGGGCAGCGTCGAATGGACGGCTAGACAACTACTCCAGGCGATGGTTATAGCAGCTAATTTCCATATGGAAGAACATGGTAGCACCTCGGTAGTTGATGTTTTAACAGAGGCGATTGGCACGATTCCATGGTGCAGACACCCTCCCTCTGAAAGTGAAATCCATGGTCATCTGCTGCATTCCGTGGCGAATCTCAACGTACACCAGGGCAGCGACAGCGTTCTAACGCTGATGAAGTTACTGACAGCCCGGCTGGTACCGAGGGGCGCATTTATAAAGCAACTAAACTCGGCTGCAGCTACTGGGGTACTAGAACGAACATTGGCAAATAAGTTTACGAAAAACACCAATCGACAGGTTAGCGAATTCAACCTCGTTCTTTTGTTAGCGACAGCAATGATTGACGTAGAAGAGGATGAGAAAATTCCTTCACCTGTGGCCACTGAGAAAAGCAGCAAAGGAGTCCTATGCATGGAGGGCTTTCGTGCAACGATAGACGAAATCATGTTGATCGTTGCTAATAAGTGGGACGAAACATTAATAATGAAGCCTTTTCTTGCTTATCTTGACTCGCAACAAATCTCTCCCATGGAATTACGAAGACACGCCGGCGAGCTGAAGCGACTCTTAGGCTCGACGCAGGAATCGCAAAGATCAGTTTTTGACCAGGCGGCCTGGCTTCACGCTCTCAAAGAGCATGGCTTGCATGAGATAGATTTCGTTTAAGACTAAAAAAACTCCAGACTGTTGGCATCCAGTTAAAATATGAAGTTAACAAGGAAGGTGCGGGTGGACGAAATGGAGTGGCGTTTTAATAAAAAACATAAATGCTGGGTAAAACAATTGGCTGAACCCAACTTTAATGTTGTCTCCTTTACAAACGGATGGGGAGAACCATCCCCAGAAAACCTAAATGATTGGGCTCAGACAATCAATCTTAATAATTTCACTGAGACAGATGTCTTGTGCGCGCTCTCAAAAGAAAAAGCCTATCTTTCTATAGCGGAGTTTCACCAAGACCACCCTCACCTATCAAGGGTTGACTTTCTTGAGACGGTCGCTATATCCATTTTCAACAGACATTACAGAGTGGAACTTGAGGAAGAGCAAAGCTTTGTAAAATGAAGAAGCCTCCAGTCTGCTGGAAAACAAGATTACCTCGATAGCGAATCTGAGGATCCCACCCCCCATTTTGTTGCTAATTTCTGGGCTGAAACTACACTCATTAAAAAGGAGTGAACATGTCCCTAGAAAAAATATTGTTGGACCGATATTTCCAGAGGCTTCTTGGAAAACTATCCCTCGGACAACGAGCAGTATATGAGTTCAACCGACTCAGCCAAGCCTCCCTTTCAAAAATGCAGCCGGAAGAAAAGGAAATGCTGTTCCTGGAGTTCAGCAAAGACTTCCGGTTAATGCAACCTAGGTCGCAGGAGTTCCTAACATCTAGCTTTGTGACGCTGTTTAACAAAGACCTACGGGCCTCGTTTATCAGGGAGAACTCTTTTTGTTTGTCAGAGACTCAGATTCACAGCTTGACGTTTGCGGAAAAAACGTTAGATGAGGAACTCGACCTGGTCGAGCAAAAGATTAGGTCTGTAGATGCTGCAAGAGGCTTCTCTGAAGAGGTAGACATCTCCGCATTTTATTCCAGGCTGAAGGCGGAAGGGCTGCTCAGCCAGCTCTTACGAGCGTATTCCCTTCCTCTTGAGTTTCCGAGCGAATTTAAGGCTCATGTCATGTCCAAGCTAGAAAGGTCCCACCAAATCAGTAGGGTCGACCTAGTTGATGACATAGAAATCTTTGAGATCAAAAGTGAGAGTGCCATGGTTTTTTTTACCAGGGAATTCCAGCAAAGCTCATATAGAAATCTACGTTCTGTTAAAAATGAGTTCTATAACAATTCTGTTTCCGATTTCTATCTCAACCAGCCCTTCGGGATTTACGCAATCAAATCCGCGTCGTCAACAGGTGATTACTACATCTATGAACACCTATCTGGACGTCTGTTTAACAAACGCGGTGAGATCTTTGAGAGCACGGAGACAATAAGGTCAGTTGAAGACAAAGCTGCTTGTATTACCGCACTATCAGCACTGGGCTGCTACTCGTTTCTTTCGAATCACTCCAAGTTTAAAAATGAGTACATCGAGGTCTTTGAGAGTGAGACTAATTCGATTAACCTTCTCTTCGCCATAGCTAACTCACCTGATTACTCGGATTACTACAGTCCGGAATGCGCGAAAAAAGTTGGGGAGCTCATTGAAAAATTTGAGGGCTCTTTGCGTTATTCTCTTTATGACTGTCTTCGCTCTCCATGCAGATCCTACGACAGATTGTTTAGCAAGCTAGACACCATGTCGTCTGACATCTCGGATTCAATAATTTATGATTTGGTTTCTGGAAAAATCGCACAGGTATCGCTAAATAGCCCGAGTAGAATCGTTAGGCAGTGCTTCATTCAATATTGCGGTGAATCCCCCTCCGTCATACAGAAACTGATGGATTTTCTTAAGAATGACGAAGACACTACAACCAGAGTTTTGATTGCAGAAAAACTTCTGCAAATCGATCAATCAAGACAAGATCAACTGCTGTCAGAAGGCTCTGGAACAGTGGCTGCGAAAGAGATGTTGGCCCGATCTTCTCTGTCCTCAAACGAGTTGAATTTGTCTATCAATAAATTAATGGTTACGCTACAAACGAATGATGATATATCCGTGTATCTCGCTGTTTCTAATAGCCCTCGTTTTGCAAAACTTCTCGCGGAGTCACGGGTTCCCGAAAAGGACAACTCGTCATCCCACCCAGGAACTAAAGGTGGCTCACGGTCAACCAAAATGGGGATAAATTGAAAAATCTGGTAACCCTGAATTTGCCTCTTGACTATGAAGATTCCGAGGCGAAAACATACAGAAAAAAAGCAATTAAGGGCATGATGATTTTCATGGGGGGGGCTGAACTCAGTCGACAGGAGTTGGCTTTCAGATTAAATATTCATCCCTCAATAGCAAGTGACTTCATCAACGATCTGAAAGAACTCAAAGTAATCCGAATTTCGGGATGGTTCGACGGCAAGACCGCACTGTACTCATGGGGTAACGAGCCCGACGCTGAGAAGCAGTACAAGTGCAGCCCCGAGCAGTTAAGGTTGGCCAAGCAAAAATATTTGAAAATAAAAGAGAGGAAGGCTGCAAGTGAAAATTTAGCTACTGAAGTATTCGAAACAAAGGCGGAGCGTGATCAGTCTCTACAAAGTGTAATGAGCGGCATTCTGAAAAACGCCAATATTGTTTCAGTACTTACGAAAATCAGCGAAGACAAGAAGGATATATTTAATCTCTCGTAACTTTAAATCCGCTTTGCGAACGCGCAATTTACATCGCCATGCCCAGGGACTTCGCTTTGGGTAGTTCTATTGTTTTTGAGAGCTGCTCCGCTTCAGCGCGAACTGCCTTTGCAACTCTTTTCCCAATCAACGAGTCGATGGGAGTCTCTCTTGTTTCACCTGGTGCCCCAAAGGTAACAACAGAGATACGAGGTGATATCGTTCCTGACGTCTTTAATCCGATGTCTCCGAACTGGAATACAGTCGTGTTATCCGGCCCGCTGTAAATTTCCGCTTTCTTTTGGGACATCTCTCTTCTTACGAAGCATAGTAAGGCGATCTCCTCTGGGTTGAGGTATTCGTTAGATAGTTCGCCAGCAGCCCTGCCTTGTTGGTAGATGTCCTCGGCGAGCACTGAGATCTCCTTAAGTTGTTTTGACATCCCTGGTGAGACGTTCAGGTGTTCACGCATGATCCCGACGTCGTTTACCTTGCCGATAAGGTATTCATCGCCGCCTATGTTATTGGTAACAAGGGCGAGGTCATCAAAAACGAATCCGATTTTTTGTGAAAGATCGGCTGCACAAACGTACGGTTTTCTTTTGTACTCTTGAGACGCAAGGCAACCCCAGATGCGGGTAAGTAACTTTTGTTCTTCGATTGTAGGCGGAGCAACAAAGGAAGGCTCTGAAAAGGTTTTCTTGATTGATTCTAAGAGATTCTTCATTTTTAGCTCCTCAGTGGATGAGAAGATCATATCAAGTGGATGCGACGCTTCAGTGTTTTGCGATCAACGAATCAGCAGAAAGCAAATCTAAATATCGAAAAAGGAAATCGAGATGTTTTGACGTGATAACCTAATGTGAATTGTTAGGAAGGAAAACAAATGCATTTGATTTGCTTGAAAATAAAAGATGAACCCGCACTTTTTTTCGGAGGCATCACAAAAGAGGATGCAGCTCAAGCGGCTCGATCTGCTATCAGCGACAAGCTGGGGTGCAGCCTCAATGAAATTGATGGTTTCTTCCTGACTGAAAATGGGATCCGCATCCTTGAAAGCGGTCAACTTCTTGAGACTCCACTTTTAAAGGATAGGCTGTCTGCATTAGTGGAGAACTGCGGATCAAATCCTGAAAAATTTCTTGATGCTTTCTTTGTAAGGTGAATCGTATCACTCATTATCATAGACGGGCTCTTCGCCAGCGCTTATAGCTTTCTTTGTGCCAGATAGATTGGCATTGTCTCTTCTTTGGTTGAGCTGAGCCTGGAGTTTTGAGACCTCCTCCCATGCTTGGTTCTTCGATTGAGTCATGTGAGTCAACATCGTCTCAAGATCGATAATTTTTTTTCGTAGAACTTCATATTTTCCGGACTCTTCAGCACGGATTCGATCGGTTTCCTGCATCAAGAACTTTCGAAGTCCTTCCCACTGCTCTCTGTCTTTACGGCGATCATCGACGAGTTTGTTAATTTCGCCCAGGTAGGTCTGCTGGGCTTGCAAAAGCGACCTGAGAGCATCCTCCGCTAGTTCCTTGATGGTAGAGCTGTGCTGCAGGTTTAGGTCTCTTATGGCCTCTGATTGAGCCGCTAAAGACTCGTTAAACGCCGGCAGGCTGCCAGCAATACTCAAGAACATAGACTGATCGTGAGGCGTCAGATTTTTAGTGTCTTGGCTAGCTCTATTGTTTTCCTGCCCCTGCTGACTGAAAGGGGATTCGGGGTCATGCGCTGTATCCGGCAATTCGACCTCATTAGACCTGAACTCTTTTAAGACGGACACCACTAAATTTGGTGAGCATGACACGCCCGTTCTTGATAACACTTCGTCCCTGACCGCCCTGACGGTAAGCTCCTCCTTTGAAGATAGGCGCTCTCTGGCGATTTCAGAAATTACATCTCTGGATTTACGTTTCATAGTGACACCGGCGGAACGTTAGGAATCGTAACAACTCAGTAGCATATTATCATTTTTAATAACAGAAAGAAGTAATTTCGTAAACTGAATTTTTAGATCGGATTTACTTTGGAATGGAACCGCTAGAATGGATAATTGACCCAAATACATAGAGCGGGTCGGTATGAAAATTATCTGTAGTTCAGATCGTTACAAATCATGTGACTCTGAAAGTGATGGTTATTACTTGCGTGTAACAGACGGTGAAGAGAACATGCCCGACGTGAGTATCCCGGTAAATTCAAGTGTCGAATACTCCAATGGCTATGTTCCCTTTTCAAGGGACCCGGATGAGGTGATAACTGGGTCACTGTCTGTTACTGTGGTAATGAACAAAGAATCGCTTGCGAGCCTGGTTGAGGATTTTGTTTCGTTTTACCAGGCACATAGAGACCAGTTGATCCTATCCATGGTTCAAGTCGAGCATGGAAACGAAACTACCATAGTAGATTCCTATGTAACTGACTCCGATTTAAAGGCGAGTCTACTGGGGTTATTTGAGAAATTCGAGGAAGGGGAAACCCATTTTGAATGCACAACCAGGGAGAGACATTCCCCCTCCCGGCTGTCAGTGCCTTGAACCTGCTGGTTCTTTCTAAGAAGTCTTCACCTTGAATTTTTTCACGTTTAGCGCGATGAGCCGTCCCCTTTGAGCACGTGACCCCAACTCGAATTCCACAGGCGCTGTTTTTATTTCAGCTCTAGTGTCCAGCTCAATATTTACTACTTTGTAATCACTGACAAACTGGGGTTGAATCATTCTCTCATTGGGTTTTAAGCCCAGCAACTGCAGCCCCCTGCCCTTATCTGCTTCTCTAAGTTCTGACAGCGGAAAGGCTAAGGCCTTGAGGGATTCCGAATTTACACAACAGAAGAAATCGTTGAGGGCCATGGGTGAGTAGAGCTTCTCGCCTTCCTTCACTGAAAAATAAGCTTTGCCTGATTTGTTCTTGGATAGCAGAAATTTGATCTGGCTAATGAAACCATATCCTCGGTCGCAGCAAATAAAGAATTTTTCCTCCGGTGTTCCCGAAATAATGGCCACGGGTTTCGCCTTGGGTGATATTTCAATCAATGATGAAAGGGGGACACCATCTGTTTTGCCGGAGGGAACGGAAGTATAGCTAATCGTGTAAGATCGGCCATCTGAGGTGATTAAGCAAAGTGGGTTTTGTGTTTCCGTTTCGATGTATTGTTTTATCCCATCGCCGTCTTTAAAGCTAACAGTGGACGTGTCGATTGAATGACCCACTCTCTGTTTGATCCAGCCTTTCTTTGAAAGAAATACAGTTACCTTCTCGTTGAGTGTTGCAGCCTCTGAGACAGTGGATCTCTCATACTCCTCAATTGCTGTTCTCCTTTCGTCGCCATACTTCTTCGTGTCTTCAAGGATTTCCCTTGAAACGAAATTTCGGATGTTCTTTTCTGTTGAGAGGATCTCCTTATGGGATCCCAGCTCCCTCAGCAGGGTTTGAATCTCGCTCTCCAGTTTAATACCTTCGAGTCTAGCGAGTTGACGGAGTCTGATTTCCAGAATGTCCTCTGCTTGGATCTCTGATAGTGAGAATTCCTCCATCAGCTCCAGCTTCGGTTCTTCTGCTTCCCTTATCACTTTGATTACCCTGTCGATGTTAAGGAAAGCAATCATTCTTCCATCAAGAATATGAAGCCGGGAGTCGATTTGTCTGATGCGGTTCTCGATCCTCTTGACGACTTGGCCAATCCGAAAACCACACCACTCGCTCACGATTTCGTAAATACCCTTTTGAGAGGGCTTTGAATCAAGTCCTATGGTAACCAGGTTTAAAGAGAAGGTAGACTCAAGAGATGTGTAGGCCAACATTGTGCTTACAAATTCGGACCTATCAATTTTTGCACTCTTCGGTTCGATAACAATTCGAACTTTATGCTCTTTTCCTGACTCATCACGGATACAATCGATGAGACTTAGAAAAAGCGTTTTGATTCTTTTCTGCTCTGGATCAAGATCCTTTTTTCCTGACTTGGGTTGTGGGTTTGATAGCGCCTCAATTTGTTCGAGGATCTTTGCCGAGGACACGCCGTGGGGAAGTTCTGTAACAACAAACTGCCATTGGCCCTTGCTGAGTTCCTCGATGTGGCTTCGACATCTTAATGCAATAGATCCCTTCCCGGATTTATAGGCATCCAGCATAGCTTCCCTAGACGATATGCATAAGCCTCCGCCCGGGAAATCCGGCCCCCTGAACCTTTCGAAAAATTCGTTTTCGGTCGAGATTTCGCCAGAGACAATGCTTGATGCAATATTTCCTATCTCGGTTAAATTGTGAGACGGAATTTCTGTTGCCATACCAACGGCAATTCCCGACGCTCCGTTTAGAAGGAGCATTGGAAGCCTTGCCGGGAGATAAACCGGTTCCTCAAAAGCGCCGTCATAATTCTTTTTCATGGGAACGGTTCCCATACCCATCTCGTCGAGAAGCAACTCAGAGTATTTTGTGAGCCTCACTTCGGTGTAACGCATTGCTGCAGCAGAGTCTCCGTCTCTCGAACCAAAGTTACCCTGTCCGTCAATCAATGGGTATCTGAGGGAAAAGTCCTGGGCTTGCCTTACCATAGCGTCATATACGCTACTGTCCCCATGCGGATGGAGTTTACCCAGAACGTCGCCCACGACCCTCGCGGATTTGACGTGTTTCGAGTTGGGATTAAGTCCCAGTAGGTGCATTGAGTAGATAATTCTTCTTTGAACAGGTTTCTGTCCGTCAGACAGATCAGGGAGAGCCCTCCCTTTTAATACGGCGATCCCGTATGTAAGGTATGCGTTCCTTGTGTATTCGCTAAAAAAATCCGAACTAGCAACCTCAATAGGTCCCCCGTGGGGCGGCTCTGGAGGTTGTTTTTCCAACAAGTCGGAATTGTCGATCAATTCCTGATCATTCCCAAATAGATCCAAGTTCTCTTGCATTGTCATTCTTCTGATCCATATTTATCGCCAAAGGTCTCTAACAACTCACGACGAGCGTTCGATTCATTTTTGGCCATGAGTTTATTCAGCTCGACAAAGGTGTTGCCGGTGAAATCATCTGTTGTTAGCTGAATCATCTTCCTTGTTTCAGGGTTGAGCGTAGTCTCCCAGAGCTGTTCGGCGGACATCTCGCCCAGTCCCTTGAAACGAGACACGGCTATAGATGTTTCTTTGACTCCCTCTTTGATCAACCGGTCAAACACAATTCTCTTCTCGTCTTCGTCGATACAGTAAATCTTTCTCGCCGGCCTCCCCTTTCCTGAGGCGGGTGTATCTATGCGAAACAACGGGGGCAAAGAAACATATACATGCCCGCTTTTCACAAGCAATGGAAAGTGCCTGAAAAAAAGAGTGATCAATAAAACTTGGATGTGTGAGCCGTCAACATCGGCGTCGGACAAGATGCATATCTTGCTGTAACGTAAACCGGTCAGGTCCCCCTTTTCAGGAGAGTCGTGAGGATCAACTCCGATAGCAACTGAGATATCATGGATCTCTCGGTTTGCGAATAGCCTGTCCATCTCAGTTTCCCAGGCATTTAAGACTTTTCCTCTGAGTGGCAAGATGGCCTGGTTTTCCTTGTTCCTACCCATTTTTGCTGAACCACCGGCAGAATCACCCTCGACAAGGAAAACCTCTCTTTCGTCTAGATTGCTGGTCTCGCAGTCTGTCAGTTTCCCTGGTAGTGTTGCAACCCCACTGGATTTTCTTTTGTCGATCTTTTTCGCGTTGTTTTGCCTGCGAGCTGCTGCAGCTAAGACGATTTCCGCAATCCTTTTCCCGATTTCTATGTGGTCGGATAACCAAAGTTCGAACGCGGATCTAACGGACCATGAAACAAGTTTTATTGCCTCACGATTATTCAGCCTCTCTTTTGTTTGCCCTTGGAACTGAGGGTCGACCAACTTGGCAGCCAAGATGAAACTCATTGAGCTAGAAACATCATCTGAGTTTATTCGAAGCCCCTTTTGCGATAGGTTATGGATCTCAATAAAAGATTTTAGCGCTCCGAAAACCGCCTCCTTTAATCCAGATTCATGCGTACCGCCCAGGGCAGTTGGTATCAGGTTTACAAATGATCTTCGGCAGTATGGAGCATCCTGATGGAAGCAGAACGCAACCTCGCATCCCTCCCCTGCCTCGAAACCTGTCTCCGTTATGTTTTCGGAGAACTTCTCAAGATGAAAAAACAAAGATGTATCAGACATCTCCACTGATTCGGCCAGGCTCTGGGAGATGCCATTTTGGAATTGGTATGTGGTATCTTCAAAATCACCCTCGGATATCTCCCTACGATAAACGAACGCCACCCCCTTTAGGAGCATAGCTTTATCCCTTAAGGTATCTCTTAGTTCCTTGGCAGGAATTTGTTCGTTATCGAAGTATTTGGGGTTTGGCCAGGACCGAACGCTTGTTCCGGTTTTGGTGATCTCACAAGGCCCCACCTTTGAAAGGGGCTCAAGAACGTCTCCGTTTGAGAAAACAATACGGTGCACTTTGCTTTCTCTGTGCACGGTAACTTCGAGACGCTGTGACAGCGCGTTGGTTACAGATACCCCCACGCCGTGGAGCCCACCAGAAAACCTATATGAGCTATTGGCGTCTTGTTTCGAGAATTTTCCGCCGGCGTGAAGCCTGGTAAATACAAGCTCAATTACGGAGACACCCTCTTCTGGATGCATGCCAGTAGGTATCCCCCTGCCGAAGTCCGAGACTTCCACACTCCCATCCAGGTAATGAGTTATTCGAATTTCATGTCCGTGGCCAGACAGAACCTCGTCTGACGCATTGTCTATGACCTCTTGGATAATGTGAAGGGGGTTTTCAGTCCTCGTGTACATGCCCGGCCGATGCTTGACAGGTTCGAGTCCCTTTAAAACTTTGATGTCTGATTCTTGATATTTGGTTGTCATTTGGCGAGCCATTCTGCCGTGATTTATTGAGTTCATCAATTTGTACCATATTATTTTATCAAATTCCATTTATTCAATGGAAAATGCAAAGGCTTTTCTGGGTTTGCGCATCCACCTCATTTGGTAAGAATGACACTTTCAACAAAAGATTCGACATAGGAGCAACGTCCAGTCAGCCGAATGACCCCTAAAGATCTTCGTCCTGTTCGGTGTTTAGTCCGACAGTGCATAGCAGGCTCAGTATTCCTTCGAGCAGATTGCCCTTGTGCCGCTCGTTGGAAAAACAATGATTTTCATGGGAACCGTTGCTTAAAATAGTTCACAATATCTTCGAAAAGTATGGGGCCCCATCCCGGCAAAATTCTTGAAGGGGGCTAAAAAAGACATGGCGACTTTTTCGTTTGCTAGCCTATAAGACAGCTCCAGGCGGAGGCAATTACGTGGGTCGCTTGCTGACATGAAAGAGGCGTGATCAAGAAGGAGGCCCGGCCAAAAATGTCGGCATAGGGCATCCAGCGAGGAAGGTGGGCTGCCTGGGAATCAATTTCAAGAGACGTGGGCATAAAATCCCGATTCGGGATTTTCGTATCAACCCTTATATCCCTCGGAAGAAAATAGGTTCTGTCTTAATTTCGCAAGGCGTAGCTCTTTCATTAGCGCTTGTTTGCTCAGGGCCCTCTTCCCACGACCTAAAGTCCTAAATATCGACATTGATTCCCGGGGGGCAGGAAAGGTGGGGAACACACCCATATACGCCCTGTACCCACGGATGGCCTCTACCGTCTCAGAAGACAGCTCTAAAAATCCCGATTCGGGATCAATGACTCCCCAGCTTCCCTTAATAGAAACAATATCGGACCCTTGGATTTTCAATAAGCGCTTGGCACCGAGATCATTCATCACCAGTAGTGCAGCCTTTAGCCTAAGACGCCTCTCTATACCAATTAGGCCGCCGCCAGAAAATGACTGCTCCAATGTCGAAATCGTCATCGCCAGGGATTCGTCATCTTCAGCGCTTGCTGGGTCACCGTATTCTGCCTTTTCAAATATTTCCGAGGACCTAATCCCAAAAGCCAGCAAAGCAAAGTTTTCAAAGTGGAATCTGATTTGTTTTAAAGATGACCACCTCGGCTGCCTCACGAATGGTCGCCACGATTTGTTAAAGCCAAGCGTTCTTCTATAGATCGGGACGGCTGCTCCGAAAGAATCTGTGGGTGGATTCGACAGCCCCTCCCAAAGGTCGCGCAACATAGAAACACTCGATTCTCCTGCTTGCGGGGTTCTTTTGCAGATCAACCAGGCGTACTTTCTGGCTTCTGTTAGTCTGGCTTTTCTATAAACGGCGGGAGAGCCATCAACCCAACTTGATATCAACTCAACGAAGGATTTGTTACTGTCTTGATTGCGGGCAAGCTGAAAGTTACTTGCGCAGGCATCCCAAACAAAGGATATCTGATCCAATGTTGATGCGCTTTGGCAATAGACTTTTTCCTCGTGAAACATTAAACTTAACTTATTCAATTATGCAACCCATTGAAAAATCACGCGTTTTCACCGATTAACTAATCGCACCGTGAAACATTGTGCATCGTATATGAGTTTGCGTCGAAAATCCAGTAATATTGATAACAAAGCTGATATGCTATCAATAACGATATCGTAATTTGTTATTAACACTCCAAATCAAGATGGTGGACATGACCTCCCGCAACCTCGTGACGCTCGTAGATGTAAAACAAGAGACGGCAACTCGTAACGCGAAGATTAGAAATGGACTGAGGAATGTTATACGAGGTAGCACCTTTTATCAGGCGGCTAGGTTATATGGCATCAAGATCGAGGAGCTTTATTCATATCACAGACGTTCACAGGAAAAGATTTATTCCCGATTCGGGTTTTCTTCGTCGCCCTACTCTTTGACAGACTTGCAGACCCAGAAAAGCCCGCCTGCAGCGCTTGTTCGGTTTTTAAGACGCAGGCACGGGGGGGAACTAGCTTCAGACATCCTTAGTAAGTTTTACTTGGTGCCCAAAGAGAAAACCAGCGACCTGTTGAGGGATACAAGCTCGCTGACGCCGATCTCTGCGGCCGCCTTTGCAGAGTGTATCGGCTGTAGAGCAATCTCAAGATCTTCGGGGTCTCTTCGAGAGATAGGAATTGGCTTCGGGAAGAAGTCTTCAATGTCCGTAGTTCAAGACGCAGCGATCTGGTGCGAAACCTACAGCGACTACTTGAATGCACTTGAGGGTGGCTACCGACTCGACATCATTGAGGTCGTCGGCTACATGTCAAAAAGTGAAAACCGGGGCATCGTCACCAGATAAATCCCAATTCGGGATTTATCTCGAAATCTCCTGTCAGGGCATTCTCACCCGCCTAGTTAGTGGTTAGTAGGCCCACCACTAATTGCATCTTCGATCTAGCGCAAAAAAATCCCGACTCGGGATTTTGCTGCGAACATCATTTATGACGCTCAACATCGAGCCGCATAACGCTGAATATCTAACCTAAGCTAAACAAAGCAATCTCAACCATCGATCACCTCAAAGGTGCACCTGCTCGATGCTTTTAACGGAAATACTTTCAGCATGACCCATGACCCATGACCCATGACCCATGACCCATGACCCATGATCCATGATCCCGATTCGGGATTTCGCCGTCGACCCCACCAAAAACTACCGATTACAGTTGAGCGAAGAAAGCCAAAAATAGGGCACATAATTTTTGTAAGGCGCCCCCTAGAATGTAGACTTTGGTTAGATAGGAGCTACCTTTATATATGAACACTCAACCCTGGAAACTTACTTTCGCAGCCGTCTTACTCGGAACGCTGTCATTCGCCTGCACGGACACCAATACGGACTCAAGAGCGGCAGACACGACATCCGTAATGGACCAGCAAAAACGGATCGAGGAAGCCGCGTCAATCTACGGTCAACGAGATGGCATTCTTGCTGAACAAAAACTTTTGATGAACCTACACGATGGATATAAGTGGGGCGAGGTTTACAATCTGAATGAGAGATCAGCAAAGGCGTTAATCATCATGGCCTTTGAGCAACGAGCAAACAGCTCGAAAATGAACGCGATAAGAGTAGGTGGGGAAAAAAAGAAGGCTTTCGATATTCTTTATGAAAGAACCAAGAGCAGCTTGGATGTGGAGGCCTGCAGGGTAGGGCGAAGCAACCTGCAAGCGCTTTGCAAAATCACCATTGATGAATGGGACGCGAAATCCAAGCAATTCAAATCTGTGATCAATTATCAGGCGTTCGCAAGAGGCTCGGTTGAACTCTCCTGGCGTCCTGTCGCCCTCAAAGGGAAGTAGCTAAACAGCGGGGTAGTGAATTAACAACTACGCACCACTGTTGATTTCTTTTTGTTTTTGTTGTACTTGTTTTTTTTCTCATATTTTGCTATGATATATTCACTGAGCAAATCATTGATGCTTGGAACAATTAAAAGACAAGGTGGGACTTATGTTTAAAAAGAAGACGATTGGTGTAGTGGTGGCCTCTGCTGTTGTAGCAGGCCTTTCATTTGCTGCCGTAGCCGGTTCAAAGCCCGAGCGCTTTATTGAAGATCGTTTGGTGGTTCAACTGCGTGATGCTGATGTTCGAGCTAAAAGTCTGCGCCAGGTCAATGATATGGTTGTTGGGCTACTCAAGACAAACGGCGTTACGGGCTCCGTGATTAATCAGTTGTCAGGGGGCCGCTTTGTAACACTTAAGCTTTCCGGGGTGCGCAGCAAAGGTGATGTCGACGCGGCTATTAACCGTTTGAAATCGAATCGCTCAGTGTATAGCGTTGAGCGCGACGTTCGGATTACCACAAAGGCCGCCACAGCAACGACTTATAATGACCCCGCCTGGTCTCTGCTTTATAACCTTTTTCGCGGGACCGGTAGCACTCGCGTTGAAAGCCAGCAAGGCGAGGATGGTGGTTTGCCAGCGGTGCGTTATGACAGTCGGTTGCAAGACGTTGTTGCGGACTTTAGCTCAAAATCGGGTGACGTTATTTTTGGTGTAATCGATTCCGGTTATACACCAGGCGCGGAGTTCGGAGACCGGATTCTGAGTCAACTGAATTATTTGGAGCCGCTGTCAAATGGCAGCCCTTCAACAAATGCTGTAATCCCAGGTGATTCCTGTAGCGATGACTTTCACGGTCAGGGCGTTCTGGGCCTAATCGGTGCGGCCGCTAATAATTCGACAGGTGTGGTGGGTATCGCTCCAAATTCGAAGTTTCATATCGTGCGGGCAGTGGATGCTTGCGGCGGGAGCTTGAGTGATGTGGCTGACGGGATTGAAGCTCTTGCGACCCGCACAACTCAGCGACCCCATGTGATCAACCTGTCCCTGGGCTCAGTGCCGAACTTCGAGGGTGATTATGGCGAGTGCCCAGTATTCATGCAGTCAGCGATTGATGTTGCCACGGCGGCAGGTGTTGTTGTAGTTGCTTCTGCAGGCAATGAGGGCTCGAATATAGATATCAGCATTCCAGCAAAATGCAACAACGTTATCTCGGTTGGAGCGGTGGATTCGGCTGGCAAATTGACCACGTATACCAGTGCGAGTGAGCGCTTGACAGTCTCGACATATGGTGGGGGAGGAAGTCCTGGTTTTACTGATGCCCGCATTCCATCGTTGCCTGGTTTTAATGGACAGCCGTTTGATTATCAAACTGGTACGAGTTTCTCGGCTCCTTTGGTCTCCGCGGTGCTTGGATACGCGCGGATTGCCAAACCTACGCTGAGCCCCTCAGAGCTTAAGGCGCTGCTTGTGCAGAGTTCAAGCAAAACCTCCGGCGAGTACGATATCCGTTGCCAAGGCCAATGCAGCAACATGAATGCCTACGCTTTCTTGCAAGGAGTCGACCCGATTGGCTTTGCCACGCCCGGTGCTAACCCAAACCCGAATCCGGACCCCCAGCCTGAACCAGAACCGGAGCCAAATCCTAACCCTAACCCGAACCCGAACCCTAACCCAAACCCTAACCCAAACCCTAACCCAAACCCTAACCCCAATCCGAATCCGAATCCGAATCCGAATCCGGATCCACAACCAGAGCCCGAGCCTGAAACTGGCTTCTCTGATGAAGAAAAGGCTGGCCTGCCTGCGAATTCTGTTGAATCGATGCCTCTACCAATCAGCATCCTTCAGTCGAATTACAGCGCGATCTGTTCAATCAGTGTGGACGACACAGCGCGAGCAAGAGTGAAGCTACTGTCAGTTCCAACTGCGTGTAGCGGTGCATCTGTTCGAGGAGCTAACGTCGGGGCGAATGGTCAGCAATTCATCATTGCATCACCGGCTGGTGAAGTGAATGTGGTTGTAACGTCCGGTTTGGATGAAAACAACAACGTAATCCAAGCGAACATCCCTGTAGGTTTGGTACTGAGATCCGATGGATCGGTTGTTAATCGGGCGACGGTTAGTGAAAACACAGGCTCGACCACCGCGGTAGTTGGTGGAGGTGGTGGAGGCGGTGGTTCAATGAGTATTCTGGGCTTGTTCGGTTTGTTTGCCGGCCTGCTGTTTACGCGAAGGATCGCTCGCAAGTAACCTACGCATCTTGTGATTGTCTAACGGCCGCCTAAGGGCGGCCTTTTCATTGGATGCCACGCTAATCGGTGGATGCTGCGCGGTTTAGTCCCAAGAATGATTCAGCGATGAGAGTTGACAATAGTTTTCAAAACTAGAGGAATACTTCTTGGAATTTTTCAGAATTTTACAATCGCAATCGTTATTATTCCGATCATGAAATATGGGTAAAAATCCAAAGAATGCTGATCGAAAGATTTCTTCTTAAGAAAGTGGTTGCCGTAGTAATCTTTCGAATGATCTGTACGTTAGGTGTCTTCATTCCCACAATTGGGTGAGCTATCAAAATGCTCGCTCTGGGTATAAGATTCAAACACCGTGGCAGCGTTCAAAAGATAGATCTCAAGATCGCCGAATTCTGGGCTTCTTTTCTCCAGATCACTTAAGATAAATTGGAGGAAGCCAGTTGTTTTGAACGACCCAATCTTATCGGTGGGTAGGGCCTTTAGGAAAGAGCGCACGGATTTCTGAACATTGTTCTGGATGATCTCCTTTGACAGAGATCGTGTAGTACCAAGAGATCGAAAAGAATGGAAATAAATAGCCCTTACCAACTCTTTAGTCACTTGTTCTTTGGTGGTGATTTCTTGAGACATAGTTGTTCCTGTGCAGTAGATTAATAATACAAAATAAATATTGAGCCTGAAAAAATAAATGGAAACGGCGGTAAAACTGCGCATGGAAACCCTAATCGTCGTAGGTCAGCCAAACCCGCGTATTGAGTCATCCTTTCTCGTTCAAGTGAGGAAGGAGGGGAGTGATCGAGCCAATTTTTCGATTGATAGTGATGGTTTGTGGTGTGATTTTTTTGTTCGATCGCCTTCGCAAAATGAAATCGATTCCTTTTCCAATTCCTTCCATTTTTCGCTGCAGGAAAAAAATAAAATTTTATTTGGTGGATGTTATTTCCCCAATTCAATGCTGTTTGAATTTCTATACTCTGCCACCGCCACGGAGAATTATGACGTCTCTTTTTTCGAAGACTTGTCGGAAAGCAATCCCCGATATCAATCGATCAACATGTCAATGATCGACGTTGATTCAGGTAATGTTGTGGCGGTCCGAAAAGTAGGGCTGGGCAGCGAAGCTACGAATTACATCCTTGAAAATCTTGTTGCTCAGTATGAGTCGGGTTTCCTGGAAGAAGTAGAGATTTCAAGAGTCAAGGAATTGTATTTGAAACAATACGAATCCCCCCTTGACTCAATATTTTCATCAGAGATTATCGTGAAGGTTCCGGCAGTTGCGTCTTCTCGTCCAACGCCATCTCCCTAGTCCCGTTAGATTTTCCCACCCCAACCAATGCTAAGGTTTCTGCTTTAGGAGGGGTAGTTTTGCTTTGAATTACTCCAGCGCGGTTGCACACTCTTAAGACCATGTAACGCACCGGAGTAGTACGCGATGAAGAACCTAAACGATATGGGTTGGGAAGACGATTTTCCATTTGCGGTTGTCGCGAAGCCCGACTCACCACAAAACAATTCCCAAACAACAGATCAAAAAACTGTGGGCATTGTTGAAGCAGATTTTGATTTGAAAGCAGTAATGCCGGAAAACCTGCGCATTGTTCAACCTACTTCAACGCCTGCATTCCCGTCGCCCTCACTGGCTATCCCTGAGACTGCAGCGCCAGCAGCAAAAACACAGGCGTCCCCTGTTGTTGACTTAAAAAAGCCATCAGGAGAGAACGCGAGGGTTAAAGCATCCGATAAACGAATGATCAACGGCACGACCGATGTTAACCAATTGGTTCCCTTCAAGTACAAGTGGGCCTGGGAAAAGTATCTTGCTAGCTGTGCGAATCATTGGATGCCGCAAGAAGTGAACATGGATCGAGATATCGCCCAATGGAAGAACGGTGCGCTTTCTGCGGAGCAGATGCGTCTAACCGAAATGGTTTTGGGCTTCTTCTCAACCGCGGACTCCCTGGCAGCCAACAACATTACACTGGGCACCTACAGACATATCACCGCTCCAGAAGTGCGTCAGTACCTACTGAGGCAAGCGTTTGAAGAGGCCATTCACACGCACACCTACCAGTACATCATTGAGTCTCTGGGAATGGATGAGGCCAAGACTTTCAACGCCTACAACGAGGTCCCCTCCATCAAGGCGAAAGACGAGTTCTTGATTCCCTACATTGAATGTTTGACCGATCCCAATTTCAAAACTGGGACCCCGGAAAACGATCAGCGCCTGCTCAAAAGCATGATCGTCTTTGCGTGCATTATGGAGGGCCTATTTTTTTACGCGGGCTTTTCCAACATGTTGGCCATGGGTCGGAGCAGCTTGCTACCAGGCGCGTGCGAGCAGATAGCCTTTATCGCACGGGATGAGTCCAACCACGCTTCCACTGGTGTTGACATTATCAATACCATTAAGCATGAAAACCCACATCTTTGGACCGATCAGCTCAAGGCAGAACTGGCTGATATCTTCAAAAAAGCGGTTGCACTGGAATGTGACTTTATCCGTGAAGCTATGCCAAAGGCCATGCTGGAGATCAAGCCTGGGGACAGCGAGATGTACACCAAATTCATCTGTAACCGACGCTGTAAGCAGATTGGAATTCCCGAGCTGTACCCAGAAGCTGTCAATAACAACCCCTTCCCATGGATGAGTGAGATGCTCGATTTGAAGAAGGAAAGCAATTTTTTTGAACGGAAGGTAACCGAGTACCAGTCGAGTAGCGCGCTTCAGTGGTAAGTGTTAAATAATGTTAAATATTATGATTTTATTGGTTATTTAACATTTTTACACACTTTGCGATCCGTCGTCAATTTTTTAACCCTCGCCCGCGCACGCTCCTTTGAATTCGGGCCGAGGTTTGGTGACGTACGTCAATGTCCCTTAATAATTGGACTACACCTTAATATTTGGACTGAAACCTTAAGAAGTGGACCGACTTTAACTCGATCCAAGAGGTGGAAAACGACTATTAAGCAGTATTGAAGATTCCATAAGATCTATTAAACTTCAATTCTGGTATAATAACTCTCATGAACTCTTTGCATCCGATTTTTGAATTGATGGATTTACCTGATCTTGCCGAGGACATCGGCCGGAACATTAGGCTCCTGCGAGCTGCCAAAGCCTGGCGGCAAGAAGATCTGTCACGCGCCAGCGGCGCCAGCTTGCAAGCTATCAAGAATTTGGAGGGTGGCGGCAACGTTGAGCTCATTACTTTCCTGAGAGTCACAAAGGCTTTGGGTATCGGACGTGCAATGTGGGAGGCATGTAAGCCGGTCCCTGAAACGCTCGATGAGCTAGAACGAGTCGAGCATGCGAGGTCCGAATCCGCCAGGGTGAGACGGAGGCGAGGATGAAGATAGGCTCGCCAGCTACGCAGGTGCGCCTACAAGTCTTCCTAGAGCACGGCCCAGGGTTCACCAACATACCAGTAGGGCAGTGTGCCTGGGTGCCAAGCCGCCGGGTCGCAGCGTTCGAGTGGAGCCAAGAGGCTATGGACTCGGGGTTGAATCTGTCGCCGCTGATGATGCCGAAGGGACCGGGCCTCGCTTACGCCAGCCATGACCCGTTCTACGGGATTCATCCGTTGTTTTCAGATTCGATACCTGACGGCTTTGGGCTTCGCTTGATGAATAAAGGGCTGATAGAGGCGGGGTACAAGCTAGACGAGATCAACCCGTTACATAGGCTGGCTTGGATTGGCGAGCGCGGGGTTGGCGCATTGACCTACAAGCCCGTGATCGACGCCAGTGCAGAGCCTCTGCTGACCTCCATCTTCGATGCTGCCTCATTGGCCATCAGCGCCGAAGAGGAAAACTTCAAGGACATTCCTAAGCAAGCGATCCGCGCAGGTGGCTCTGCTCTAGGCGCGCGGCCCAAGTTTTGGGCTTCTGTTGGCCCCGACAAAACCAAGGTAATCCTTGGCGACCAGCCCAAGGTTTTCACCGGCTTTGTACCGAGTCTTTTGAAGTTCGCTCCGACAGGGGGCGACCCGAACGAGCCTTATCTCGAAGCAGCCTGCTTAGAATTAGCCGCCAGGCACGGGGTCAAGGCCGCTGCCGGAGAACTGCTGCACCATCCTAGCGGGGCCGCACTCGCGGTGGAGCGTTTTGATCGCTTGCCCAACGGGGATCGGATTCACACCCAAACCGTCGCGGCTTTGCTTGGTATTAACTTTCGCGAGCCAAATCTCGACTACAAGGCCCTCGCACAGCTTGCCAGAAAGATCGGAGGAGACTCAGACGTGGAACGACTCTACCGGCAGCTTTGCTTTAATGTAGCTCTATCGATGAGGGACGACCACGCTAAGAACTTCTCCTTCTCCATGGATCCGGACGGCCAGTGGTACTTGTCCCCAGCATACGACTTATGCCCCTCCGCCGGCTTAGGGCTAACCCAAGAGCATACGACCGCAATCAACGGGAAGGGGACAAAAATTACCTGTGGCGATCTGTTATCCTTTGCCGGCTCCATTGGGCTCTCGCCTCTGTTGGCTCAAGAGGCCATAGACAACGCCCGCGCCGCAGCCACGGAGTTTGAAGCCCTCGCTGTCAGTCTAGGGGCGACAACGAGGAGGGCGAAGCAGTGGGCCAACGCTTTCAAAAGCATCGATGCCCATCTTAAGCCCGTCATGGTTCCAGTAGCCGGCCCTGGAAACTCACGTGGCAGATCCAAAAAGGGCAACAATCCCATGCCGTGAGATGTACATTGCGCTTCTGCAGTATCGTAATGTCTTAGGCATGCAGTCTCAAAATAAGCTGACAATTGAGAGCCGCTGATCCGGCGGCCCCACCTCCCAGATTTCTAAAAAAACTTCGTGTTTTCATTTCTTCTTTGCTTGACCATCTCCTGGCAAGCCCATTTCTGCCCAAAAAATGAACGATTGTTCAGTCTCAAAATAAGCTGAAAATCAGTCCCAAAATAAGTGTTTTTGACGCCTAACACTTAACAGTTTTTGGCTTTTAGTCGCAATTCTTTGGACGAGGATGAGTTTGCTAAGTGCTTGAAAAGTCGAGAAGTGAAGTCTTATTCTTAACTGAAAAGGACGAGTGTTAAATAATGCTAAATACCGTGATTTTATTGACTATTTAACATTTCTACACACTTTCCGATTCGTCGTCAATTTTTTAACCCTCGCCCGCGCACGCTCCTTTCAAGTCGGGCCGAGGTTTGATGACGTTGTTGCAATTAACGTTGGACTCGCTTTCACATATTGACTCTTGCGTGTACCAAGGGATTCATTGGGGAATCCGATCCTTTTTCGGTGCCATACGTGTGGTAATTTATGGAAATCCGAAAGAATGGAGTCAAGATGAACAACAAGAGCTTCAAGAAAACCGAAACTGGGCTCCTGATACCAGCAGAGCGCTCAATTATCACCGACGTACGAGGTGAAGAGAATTTCAGCATAGAGGTCCCCTCAGATGACTCAAATAACGTTGGATACCTCACAAAGTCTCTGATCATTGCGACTCTCCCACATAAAGAACCCAATAAGCACGAAAAAATTACCTGGTCACGCCACAACGGGAATTTCACACTTCAAATCAATCAGCACGTCGTTGGCAAGTCTGATGGGACTGAAGAGAGGGTTGGTTTCCCTTACGGAGTAATCCCCAGGTTGCTGCTTATTTTCGTATCGACAGAAGTAACACGCACGAGAAACCGTCATATTTATCTAGGCAGATCCTTGTCAGAGTTCCTTGATAGGCTTGGCATGACCGCAACAGGTGGCAAGAACGGCACCATTACCCGGGTTAGAGAACAATGTAAAAGACTTTTCTCGGCGACTATCTGGGCTTCCGAAAACAAACCAGGGCATGACAAATCCCGCGGTATTCTTCTGGCAGATGAACAGGACTACTTTTGGGACCCCTCTAAGCCAGAGCAAGCCTCACTGTGGCACTCCGAGATAGTAATTACGGAGGCGTTTTTTAACAAAATCATCGAATCACCAGTACCGCTCGATCTTAATGCGGTCAGAGAGATCCAAAGGAGTCCGTTAGCTTTGGATGTCTACGCATGGTTGACCTGGCGTATGTTCAGTTTGAACAAGGAAGTGGCCATACCCTATACCGTTCTTCAGGCACAGTTCGGATCCGAATACAGTTCGCTTGCAAACTTCAAAGTTAAATTTGACGAAGCGGTGCGGAAAGTACTGAAGGTGTATCCAGTAAACCTCACAAAGGTTAGAGGGAAACTGATCCTTAAGCCTTCAGCGACCTCCATTCCCAACTATGGCCGGCGGAAGAAAGAAATTGAGTAAATGACTTTGTGGATAACCCTGTTGATAAGTCGAGTTGTCCACGAATAAGCGGTATTCCCGTTTCCGCATAAGCAGCATAGGATCCACGCATAAGCGGAAATCACCCTCGCATAAGAGGTATTATTTATACGCATAAGGAGCATAAAAAAAATCTCCTAAGTCATTGTTTCTGTAATTTTTTTTATCCTCTCTATAAGTAGTTTTTTCTTGTATATATAAATAATAGTAGAAGGCCTGATTCTGGTGGATAACTAGTTCAGTTACAAAAAACAGCCAAAAACCCGTCTTCAGGGGAGAGTGATACGCCAAACACCAGCTCAAAAAGGAGCGCATAAACGGTATTGATCACAAAAAGCCCTTTGCAATCAACAGCGAAATCTTCAGGTACCACAAAACCTACCGAAAACGATACCATTTATGCGGGATTGAATCGGACCCGCAACCGAGAGCACATATCAAACGCCGGCCAAATGTTAATACACCTTATGCGCAGCAATATACCCAGAGGAACTTGCGGGACTAATACCATTTATGCGCAAATTGGCAGCCCGGCGGCCCCGGCGAGACTAGAAACCATGGCCTCCTCAGATATCTGGGCATGAAATGATACCGTTTATTCGTAAAAAACAAGACGACCCTAAGTTGCTGATTTCAATCGACCTTTTATTGAACACCGGCAAAAAAGAAATACTCCTTATGCGCTAATTGATCCACTTGTCGCGATCACTGCTTTTCCTCGCCAAATTTAAGAATTTACGGAAAATCAGGTATGTTTTGCTATGATATATCTTATAGATCATAATGCTAGCAAGTGGTTGAACCTGAGTTATCTCCGTCTGGGCTGTCCCTAGACCCTGTTCGTGCCGCTCTTGGTCTCCAATGAGCGGCACTTTTTTTTGGGATCCTTATGCTCGAATTGATACAGGCAAAGCTCTCAATGCTGTCCTCCGCGGGAGTGACGCGCGACGAAATCATTGAGCTACTCAGCAGATTCGTTATTGAGAGAGGTTTAGGCCAGGACCTAAACAATCAGCTTTCAATTCAAATTGAAAGCCTGGCGAATGAAATGCCTATCCCGGGGCCGGCCATCGACGATGGCGATCTAGTCGATCCACCTAGCGATGTGCACGACACCATCTCCAGCTCGTTGGATGATGAAGATTTTGATTCTGAATATCAAAGGGATTAAAAATAGACCATAGCTTCATGAACTCCTATCCTTTATCTAGGAGGTAATCTATGGACAAATATTCAAGACACGAGACGGTAGTAGAACTTGAGGTAGTGTGTACCAACACAACTCAACCCTACGGAAAGAAATTCGAAGAGGGTTTTGAACAAAAACATCCTGAAATCGCCTCCGTGATTGAGCAGGTGCTTGATCTGGATTATCGACACAATCCGGACAGCATGAGCAGATTCTTCGAAGTCTCGGTTACTTTTACGCCCGGCGAAAATGAGTTGCAATTTGCACTGCATGGCAAAGAATACTTTCCAGTGATGGGCAGGGTTGCCTCCCGTCCTATTCTGGAGAACCTGACTGTTTCTATTTCAGACATGAACTGCTATTCAGTGGCAGACCAAGCACCAAGAAAAATGATGGGGATGTCGGCATGAAAAAACTCTCAAGATTGAACCCCGAGATCGGTTCTAGCGCGGTTCTTGTTTCAGATGGACGATGGGTTAATTTCATGGAATTGGGCCGGCTAGTAGGAATTTTTGCGGCCAGAGATATCGCCATGAGCATGGAAGGATCATTAAAAAACTCCAAAAGTTGGTCGGTGATCTCTGAGAATCAAAAGGTGGACAACCTTAAAGATTACTTCAAACCCTCTGCTGATTCGTTACTGAAAAAACTTTCTCAGTTTGAGCTAAAGTTTGATGAAATAGCTAAGAATGCAGTCTTTCTGTCGCGCCTATCTGAAATGTCCGTGGGGTTTCTTGTGCTTGATGACGGAGGAGACAAGGTAAAAACAGTGGAATTCCTGGGGGGGAAGTTGCTTGGCAAAGCAATGGATCACATTGCATCTTCAAGCAAATCACTTCAGACCGAAAACCCTAATATCGGCTCGCGTGTTGCCCGGCGGGCTGCCACCAGTCCCTCGATGTAAGCCTAGTGATCAAAGCCAAAGAACTGTCAATAAAAGAGGCGGGATCAGATGTAGTCCTGCCATTTTATTCAATCTTTTCTCCAAGATACGCTCGCCAGATCTGGCTAAAATAAATGGGTGCGCCCCTTTATGGACTAGGTAATCCTGTGTGCTGGATGGGGAAAGCCTTGCGAAAAATCTTTCATAGATACTCTCCGATTGATCAAGTACCGAACGTGGAATAGATGCCGCCAGGGCTCTTGACCACGTTCCTCGTGAAAGCATCCGTCCCGTAACAAATTCCTTGGCAGAAAGTGGGCTCATGGATCTTAGTTCAGCAAGAACACTAACTGAGATTCCAGGCTCAAGCCATTGCTCGGTGTAGATGAAACCGTCCTTCCTAAAACTCCATTTCTTAGCGCCAAGAACTTTCATCCCGAAGGGGATGATAAATGCACCGGATGTTGAATTGCTATCGTCAACTCGTATTAGGACCGGTGATGCGAACTGTTCAATAATCCGTACACTCCTTTTTCCGTTCAGGGTAAAGGTCTGCTTCTTTTGAGACTCGAACCAAACGCAGGGTTTCCTGGAATAGGGCGTTGTTAACAGAGTTGAGTCAATGCTTCGTAATGCGCCTGTGCTTTTTACATACCCCTGAGCAGCAGAAGATAACCGAGTGTAAGGGGTGTCCTTGATGAAGGTAATTTTCCTAATGGAAAGTGCACAAACCACCCAGGCGAATAAGGCGGAAGCGCCTATAAAGTTTTTTGGTTCCGACATCCACTGGATATAGCCCGCCCCAGTCAGAGTGAAGGACAAGTTGAGGAACAGATAGAAAAGCGGAAGAAGTGCGTATAAACGAAAACCCATGGACTCTGTTAGCCAAAAAAACTGAGACGGAACAAGCGACTTTTTTGTTCTGCGTTCCGCTGAGTTCTAAGATCACGTTGAATCGCAACAAGATCACGGAAAATTGACTGGAAACGCTTATCTGATCGCAGACTTTGATTTCTGTTGGCATTTACCAGCAAAAATGCGAGTTTCTTCGTGAGGTCCCGTTGTACTGTCTTGAACGCCGAATTTTGCTTTGTGATGCTCAACCTGGCGAAACGGTTAAGTTCTAGAAGCTCAAGAATATATGCCTGAGTTAAGGCATCCCGAGAGTCTACCTTGGAAGATATCGCTCTTTGAGAAAGAAGGTATCCGGCCAGCTCGTCGGTCAACCGGTGCCTGCGCAATAAAAGCTCATTGAAAGACTGGGTTAGCGTCTCCCGCTGTCTCAGAAAGGGTAGGTAAGGCATGGGCATCAACTTAATCGGCGAACAGCTCATTAACATTAACATCTCCAATCTTTGTTTCAGAGATCACAAGTAAATCTATTTTTTTGAATCCGAAAGATGATGCGAATAGCATATTTGGGAAGCTTTCCCTAACCGTGTTATATGAGCCAACGACATCATTGAAGAGCTCCTGCCTATCGGCAATCACCGAATCGAGGCTTGAGATCCTTGACTGCAGGTGAACAAAATTACCGTCAGCTTTAAGATCTGGGTAGCACTCGGCAACAAGTAACATCTCCGCCTTCGCAGAGCTAAGCTGACTTTCTATTTTTGCTATCTCCGAGATCTTCCCAAATATTGATTCGCCTGAGGCGTCGTTGTTGAGTTTTTCAAGATTAAACAGCGGGTTGGAACGAATAGATGTAACGGACTCCTGAGTTGCAGCCTCATAACTCATGTACCTTTTGCAAACGCCAATTAGATTCTTTATTTCCTCATGCCTTTGTTTGAGTGCAACATCAATATTTTTTAAGGCGACCTGGGTGTTGATTCTTAGTCGAACCAGCCGATTGTATGTGAAGACAAGGTAGGTGATACCTGCGATTGAAACGAAAAAGAGAAGCGTGTATTCAGTCATTTTCTTTCCCAGTGTCAGAATTTCATGGAGAAATTTACTTGCAAGGACCGCTCTGGTGTACCAATCCACGAAAGTCCGTTCGATACGAGGATGTCCCTGAGGTCTTCAAGATACCTGCTTGGCTGTCCTTTAATATTGTTAGCAATAGCATCAAAACTCCATCGGCGCCACTCGACATTTGAACCATGCCCCGTTGCGATGATTGCTGCATCATCCTCAATGATATCGTCTCGATACACCCGAATGAACAGTGTATTAAAGTCTTTCAAAAGGTCTCTCTCTATATCGTGACGGGCGTCACTACAAACCCAGTTCCGGTGCCCTGATTCAACAATCATATCGCGTACTTTATCAATCCAGTAAGCGTCGTGGCCAAAGTTAGATAGCCTACGGAATTCGGTACCCCAAGCCTTACAAAGTTCTCTTGGAGAGAGCTCTGTGTACAAATCTATTGGCTGACCGCGAAATACGGAGATTGCACTGATAGCAATGGGTATGAAATCCTTGTTGAGTGAGTTCGCCAATTGAAGAAATGGAAGCGCAGTTTCTTTTGTTTCTCGATCCGTCAAAGAGTCGGTAGTACATCCGAAGTTTTCGGCGATTTCTTGATATAAAAACTTCGCAAAGCTGAACTGACGGAAACCTTGTTCATGGAGCGTGGCGTGTCGAATTATGATTTCGCTGCCAGTGTCTTTACCAGTTCCTATTCCGCCGGATAGAGAAATGACGTTAATGTTGCTCATTACTATTCCTTTTGATGAGTCTCAATTCTAGATGTCAAATGGAAAACATTAAAACCATACCGCACCAGGCCTGCAGAAGGCAGTGGCCAAGTACAAGACTTTTTCATTGTTCTGCTTTGTGATTGCCAAAACATTTTCGTTATTCCGTCCAAAGGTTGAGAATCAATAAAAGAAATTTGGAGATCCTCAAATGGAACAATTGTTCGATGATGAAATCGGCGAATACCTTGATCGACTCCCTGGTCAGCTCGTAACCTGGTTTGGACGATCACGTGTGACAACAGTTAGCGGCTTTCCGATGCAGGTATACCCGATTAATACCCAGCCATGCTCAGACGTGCCTTATGTCTACTCCAATATTGAGGATTCAGTCCGTGCGGAAGTAGATGGCCCGGCCGCCTGTTTCTACCTCAGAATACAAAACCCCTTTGTGATTAATGTCTCCAGACAGCAGGATGCACTGTCCAAGCTCAACATTGCCGAAACCTTAGACAGGGTATATAAGGCAGGATTTGATGGATTAATCCTTGATCAGATCGAGAGCGGACCCGGTTCAGTACGAAGGCCCCAAGTGATGTTTTTTGTGAAAGAACAGTCTCAAGTTTTCAACACGAATTTTCCACCGCCATTGAAACGAGTCGGTGCGGATAGGGGTATGGCGGGACCCGCATGAGAAAAATTAAACAGTCATTAGGGGTAGATCTTGATACCCTACGTTTGTCCTTCGGTTTAATTGCCAATGCTGTTTCTGATGGCCAATACAAACTGGTCATGAAGAATAGTCAAGTCAAGGGATTCACGACTGACCACTTCCTGGTAGAACGTACATCCACCGGGTATTACGCTGTTAGGCCGCTTTCTCAGATGTGGGACGATTCCAAGAGAAACTTAATAGACGGTAGACTTTACAACAATTGCTTGTCGCTAAACGGGTTTGGCGATCGTCAATTGCAGGCAGATCTAGGAGGTCTTTGTCATTCAACCGAAGGCCTTTTCATCGCGGATCCTATTGAGAGCACGGAATTGTTCGACTGTGATCTTCGCTTGCGGCCGTTACTGATGGATGATGCGGATCAATGTCTTCATTTTCTTTGGGATAACCAACAAGGCGCTTACGACACAGGCTTTCCGTATATCCCCGAAGACAAGGAACAATTCTACAGGTGGCAGAGTTCACGAGCAAAATACATAGTAGTTGCGGTCACCCCAGATGACCAGATAAAGGGAATGTGCGGGGGTTGCTATTATGTGCCGAAAGGGAAAATCCAACCATGCCTTTCATTGTTCTATTTGGTTGGCCAGGATTATCAGGGTAGGGGTGTGGCGACCCATCTTTCAGCAGAGATGATGGCTCTAACGAGGGAATTGGTGCCACAAATTGAGGATATCCAGATCTTCGCAGATTCGAATAATATAAAAAGCCAATCGGTGGCAAAAAAGTTTGGCTTGGAGCGAGATCCTGATCTTGACTACAAGACCATCGTTAACGGGGTCTCTTATGATCTGCAGAGACACGCGGGTTTGATTGATGATGCACTTGAAAAATACAGGCATCTTCTTCAAGCCTGGGGGGATCGAACCCTTGGATGTGAATCTGCCTCGACTCAAAATCATGGAGATCCAAAGCAACGAGCATCGTTCTCCAGCATGGCGGCTTAGGCATACCAAGGATTGCACGACTAACAATCTAGCCCACTGTGAACCTTAGCGGGCGTACTGCTTCTGCCTAGAGATTTGGAACCCAGGAATTCGTTTAAATCCAGATCGTCTACCCGCGCGCTAAAGCCGAGATATTCCTGTTTAATTGCACCCGAAAAACTGCTCTGATCGAATCGCTTATCGCGAGACATGCCAACTTTATTGGCGACTCTGATTGACTTAAAGTTGTCGGCAAGTATTTGGTAAGAGAGCGTCTCGAATTCGGGTTGGACTGACTTAAGTAATGCCGCACATGCTAAGGAAAGGTTCCGGGCAAGGTCTTTGCCTCGGTGGTCTTTTGACACGCAGTAAAACTGGGAAGAGTCTGCAAAGCGATTCCTTGAGTAGATCTGCTCACTAGTGCCACACAGCCCCACCATTTGACCGCTTGGATTAAACGCAGCAACTTGAATTGGATATCCATCCTTTTTAAGCCAAAAAGGAACCAGGAAGTCACGTTCGGGCCACGATCTAAATCCAGTTGCCTCAAATGTGTCCCATTCTCTAATCCCGAATTCCATCAGCGCCGCCGAATCGTCAACCAGGACTGGGCGAATAATAAGATCGTCCTTGGCGAGGGATTGAACTTCTATTTCTATGTCGAGTTCTCTCTCAACAATTCTGCGAAGTGATGCCTGCAACGAGACCGATCCAAAAGGGTTTCTGATCAGGTTTGATTCATAGAGAGCGTCGTCAAGTTTGTACATCCCCATCTCAATAATTGCGGCCTGGTTTATGCCAGTGTAGATATACCCGTTATGCGAGACGGCGAGGTTAAATGAGGGTAGGTCAAGCCCAATAAAGGGGCGTGAACCAAGCTCAAATATGGCTCCACCCATCTGGATTTCGTCCTCTATTGCGCGCAGGATAAGCGCCTCGGCTTTTATTGTTCTGTCACGATGGCCAGCTAGAGATTTCATGATTTTTAAGGGATTTCGTTGCCACGTCGAGTTACATGTTTACGAAATAATGGTAGTTCCCGGCTCAACGATTTGTGAAGTAAATTGGCAGACAAGATTCAGAAATGCTTGCTGGGGTGTCAGTTTGTTTGAGGTGCCAGGCGAGATACCGGATAATCAAACAGGACGAGCAACGATTCAGGAACGCCACATGATTGTCTTAATCACCTTTGAAGATACCGACGAGAAGACAGGAAAGCCTGTACGACGCGTGTCGCATGGAGTTGATTCCATTACGGGAAAGAACATCGTCATGTCCGATGTAAACCTGTCGGAACTGGCGGGGGTTAAGTATCACGAAGGGATGCGCGAATACTACCTAGATGAAGCTTCTCCCCGAGAACAACTCCCGATCAATTACAGGGGGGTTGAACAAAAGGCTCCGGTGCGAAGAGTAAAAGATGCTGAAATGGTTTTCTGTTTTGGAAGTAACCTCGCTGGCCGGCACGGCAAGGGTGCAGCCCAATTCGCCATGAGGAATCATGGAGCTAAATACGGGATGGGCGAGGGTAGAACCGGGATGGCCTATGCGTTGCCAACGAAAAACGAACATTTAGAGGTCCTCCCTCTGTCTGTGATCGAGAAATACGTGGAGGAATACCTTCTTTACACAGAGGCGCATCCAGACGAAATTTTTTACACCACTAAATTTGGAACTGGACTGGCGTCCTATAAGGACACGGAAATTGCCCCAATGTTGAGAGGGGCTGGTCCCAATGTTCTTTTACCCGGGGCCTGGATGAATATTTTGGACCCCGGCCACATACACTTGGCGGCCGTTGGTTCTAGAGACTTTAATCACTATGAGTTCTTCAAACATCACATGGACTCAGCTATTGCAAATTTGAAAAAAAAGTTTGAAAAAGTGACCCTTGTCTCTGGGGGCGCCAAGGGGACAGACGCTATGGCAGAGAGGTACTATAAGGAGTCCGGTTCAAAGATCCCGGGGGTATCAATGACTGTAGTTGAAGCCAATTGGGGTAAATATTCAAAGTCTGCGGGTCCAAAAAGAAATCGTACGATGGTCGGTCTTAGCACTCATGTGATTGCGTTTTGGGATATGGCGAGCCCGGGTACGTCGAACATGATATCCACTTCACGCGAAGAGGGTCTAATCGTAAAGGTAGTTGACACGAGATTAGCACCTGATTTCGCGGCGAGCCATGGAACTTATGGTGAGGAGATCCAGGATAAAAAAACAGGTTCTCTTGAAACGGGGGGGAGTGTAGAAACGCCCGCCCCCGCCGTAACAGTAGAGAGGGGGCGAAAACTGTTCGTTAATACCGCTTATGCGCAGCCTCCTGCGCTCAATATCAAGCCCAAAGCATCAGGCCCCAAACTTTCCTGAATTCGTTTGGTTCCCCAGGGAATCCATGAAATAGGTCCCATCTTCCCTTTTGACTTCAAGAAGCGGCCTTGTCACAATTTGGCCGCTCCCGATGTTTTGGAGAACCAGGTAAACCGATATTGCGCAGCTCTTATCAAGTTGAATGGGGATGACCCTGTAGTCCTTTACTTCGTACTCAATCCACTCTCTCTGTTCTGGATGAAGAACCAGGACTTGTTGTCCGATTTGGGGAAAATTATCGTTGCGCGGGGAAGGGCAAGCAGAATCCCCATTGTGAGATGAACCCTCTTTTTTTTCATTGCTGGAGTTGAAGTCAAGAGAGAGATCATCGCCCAGCGTGTCAGACAAAGTCAGTATCGGATTCCCGGATTCCTCACTTTCGAAATGTGAGTGAATATCACCACGACCATCATCAATCCAATGGATGACATTTGGCCAGCTAAACGGCTTTTTTTTGGATTGCTGGTGTGAAAAATTCGAGACTTTGCTTAGGAGCGCTGACTCGGTTAACTTGGCGTGTCTGATGGATAGCGAAAGTTCTCGAAGACAGGTATCCACCTTATCGACAGGAACCTTCTCGTAGATATCCCTTATTGTGGAAAGTTGGTATCTTTTCGTCATTGAAGTTGGGCTCTTGCTTCCGGGAGGCGACTGCTGACAAATTGTGCAATTTGGGCGGGCTGCATTCTTTACTTAAAAATGTTAGCCGATTAAGCTGAATTCATTCTATAAATCAGCTTACTTGGGCATTTTTTACATGTTGTTCTCTCGAATTATCAATTGGTTCCGTTTGCTTTTCGCGTCATCTCGACACAGGCGAAATGTTGTGAAATCCCGATCCTTGATTTTGAGATTGCAAAACATACGAAGGGAGTCCGGTGATGGTGCGGTAATCTCCTACCTTCGCAAATGTGATCCCTATGTATTTGAGGAAATGATCATGTCGTCTTTCGAGCGTTCCGGTTTAATGGTAAAGCGCGGGCTGCAATACTCCGGTGACGGTGGTATTGATGGAATGGTCAAATATGAAGGGCGGTGGTATCTAATCCAGGCGAAACGATACGGATCCCATATCAATCCGAAACATGTGGCTGACTTTGATGATCTGCTTCAACGAAAACAACTGCAGGGATTCTTCGTTCATACCGGGAAGACAGGCGGTAAGTCTTCCAAGGCGATAAATAAAAGTAGAGCCAAGATCATATCTGGATCAACCTTGGTATCTATGCTTCTGCGATAGGCATCCATGAGCACGTTGGGTCTTACAGTACGTACTTCATCCTAGGCTTTACTCGCATAGAGCACGAGAAACCCCTTTTCTTTCATCGTTGCATCCTGCCTAATGGCAGCCGGCCTTGATGAATCATCAGAATCAACCAGATTTCGAACATCTCCTAGTTCACCAAGGTAGATGTGAGTAAGGGGACCTCGGAACGCTACTACGGATTCCGGCGACAGAGATTCAGCCCCTCGAAGCGTCGCCCAGTTGAACTCCCTTTTTAACCTCTCTGAGATATACCTTATATGCGCGGAGCCGTTGACAATTTCGAGCGCGGCGGTGCTGATCGAGGACAGTGATTTTTCTCTGGGAAGACCTTCAATCATAGTAATCAGTAGGGAAGGGTAGGTTTTGCCTAGAAGTTTGACGAGAGACCTTGTTTTGCGGGATTGGTCACCGGTGTAAATAATGAGGACTCTCTCGTTCGTTGAGCCGGAGAGCGACGCCAACAAAATTCTTATCTGAATGTTGATCTTGGCTAAATCATTTCTTTTGGAAAAGACAGACGATAATAGTGATTTGATACCCATGGTTAGCTTGATTCAACCGCACGATGCGTGAACAATCCTATTGTTCTCTAATTGAAAATTAACGCGGGTTTCAACCACATCCATAGTTATTACTCGGGACTCCCCGTTTACTTTGGTGATGCGAGTCCTCATGCCGTGCTTCAAAGCAAGGCCCTCGCCTTCGCTCACCGAAAGTCCCAAGAATTGAGGCAGGAGGTCTTGGCACATTTTACCGGTTGGCTTCACATATTCCCCTTTGATGGGCACCTGGGCACAAGCCGATAGCAGCAAGCCAAGGGTGCAAATCGAAATAACGATTGGATTTTTCATATGATCTCCGTTTTCATAAAATGATACATGTTTTCTACTACTTTGTGAATAGCCGCGCCGATTCTGAAGATGAAGTCACCGTAAAATTTCGGATGACTGTAAAATCGGAGACAATCAGATTTCTATAATACAACTGCAAAATCACATGAATTCTCCGAGCCAAATGATCTCGATTTCAGAAAGTAGAACTTCAGGCGCTGTCCCGCTTGTTTACCTGGCTGGACCTGATGTTTTTATGGAGAACTGGCGAGAAATATCGGATAACGCCAAATTGATTGCGAGCCATCTCGGATTAAGGGCAATCTTTCCGTTGGATAACGAGTATGAGGAAAGCGGGGACCTGGCAGCGTCGATTTTTGAAGCGAATCGAGCCATGATCGACAGATCAGATTACGTCGCAGCCAACCTCAACGATTTCAGGGGCCTTGAGCCAGACTCTGGTACTGTCTGGGAGGTGGCTTATGCTTTCGCTAAGGGCAAGCCGGTTGTGGGTTACAGATCTTGTGACAGTTCGATGTTGACGCGCCTGCAAGAGGCCGGTCGTTGCGATCACGCTGTATCTGCAGATGGCGTGTTTCGAGATAAAGATGGGCTTATGGTTGAAAATTTTGGAGCCCCTTTGAACTTGATGGTGCAGAAGTGTCTTTCAGGTTTTGTTCTTGGTGCCGTAGGTACTGCACTATCAAGAATCTCTTTGATTCACTACGGTAAAGAAGTCAACCTTTCAACTATTCCCGGTAGAGACAAGCTGAAGAGCTCACCATCCTTCTCTATTTGACATCTACTCTTCCTGGTGAAGGATTGACCGGGTGCATTCAATAGAACTTGTTTATTTGGCTATGTGCAATAAGTGGTTGGAAAACTTAGCCTGCATGATGCTGCGCCAATAACGCTCTTGGTTGGAAGTCTGGCTCGAAGTTGTTAGTTTGAAACTGTATGTTATACTTCAATA
>JAIXTE010000016.1 GCA_027484315.1 Burkholderiales bacterium
AACCGGCGCAACCGGCGCAACCGGATCAACCGGCGCAACCGGATCAACCGGTGCAACCGGCGCAACGGGCGCAACCGGCGCAACCGGCGCAACCGGTGCAACCGGCGCAACAGGCGCAACAGGCGCAACCGGCGCAACCGGATCAACCGGCGCAACCGGATCAACCGGTGCAACCGGCGCAACGGGCGCAACCGGCGCAACAGGCGCCGCTGGTGACTCTGGGGTTGTCGCTGTGAATGTCAACCAGTTGCTGGATCAAACAACTACTGCGTTGATGCCAGTAATCGCTGGAGTGGAGATGGTGCTTCTGTCCGCTGCGGATGCACTGGCCGGTGGCGGTGGAAACCTGCCAGAAATTCCTGGGGTGGGGGGCATTGATGGCGGCAATCTGGCAGATGCAGTTGCTGGTTTGGTCGGTGCTTTTGGCAATTCAGTTGACACATTGGTTGGAGCACTTGCCGGTAATCCGACACATCCTGAAATACCTCCTGCGGCGCCAGGAGAATCCTTTCAGACATTTGTTGACGGCTTGGACGAGCAGGGTGCTGAAATTGCTGACAGCTTTGGAAATGCAGACCCTGCTGGTGGCCTGACTACTGCGCTTGATGTGTTGGCTGCAGGTTTGACTGTGGCCGGAGAGGAAATTGCTGCGGGAGTAGCTGCCTTTGCCGAAGCAATAGAAGCCGGTGCGGGTCAAATTCCAGGTGGTGGTTTGCCTGGAGACTCTCCTTTTGGTGACGCAGATGGCCAATTGGCTGCTGCCATCTCGGATGGGTTCGATCAACTACGGGATGCCTATGAGGCAGTGATCACAGAGGTGACAGGTACACTGCCAGAAGAGGCCGCTGCCGTAGTTCGCGACGGTGGTATGCAAATCGGCGACGGTCTTGAAACACTTGCGGACCAGTTGGTTGCAGCAATCAACATGGATGGTGCGGGTCAGGGCAATGGCGATGTGTTGCCGTCACTCGATATTCCAACCGGGTTCTCAATGGAAGGTCAGGATCAGGTCTTAGGATTGGCCGAATCGGTGGTCACGGCGATTACAACCCAGAATCCAAACCCGTTGACTGAGCAGTTGGGTGGTTTGGGTCTGCTGTAAGTTCTGACCAAACCTGTTGTATCGGAGAGCGTGGTGCCCTTAGGGGTCCCGCGCTTTTTTTTTAATTGGGGGAATTTGCGCATGCCAAAGATCGGTGTTTGCATGATTGTAAAAAACGAATCAGGGGTGATTGTTCGTTGTTTGGATTCAGTCAAAAAATTTGCATCGTTTGTCTGTGTTGAAGACACAGGGTCGGCAGATGGAACGCAGGACATTATTCGCAATTGGCTGACAGACAACCAGATTGAAGGCGAAGTCTATGATCGACTCTGGGTCAATTTCGCCGACAACCGCAGCAGCGTGTTGAAGCGACTGCGTACCCGAAGTGATGTGGATTACTCCTTGATTATTGATGCAGATGATGAGTTTCAAATCGATGATGAAACTGCCTTTCAAGTGGCTTTGAGCGAGTTGAAACACGACGCATACAGGATCAAGCTCAGGGGACAAGAGGTTGAATATTATCGTATCCAGTGCGTCAGGAATTCATTGGATTTTTATTATCGGGGGGTTTTACACGAGTTCATTGAGGGGCCTCAACACCATTCGGTATCTGAGCTCAAAGGTTGCTCCATGAGGTCCAATAGAGAGGGTGCTCGCAGTGCTGATCCCTTGAAATACAAAAAGGATGCAGATCTCTTACAGCACGCGTTGGCCCATGAGCGCGATGAGTTTCTGATTTCACGCTACACCTTCTATCTCGCTCAAAGTTATCGGGACAGTGGGCAGTCATCCAAGGCGATTGAATGCTATTTGAGGCGTGCCGATCAAGCCTATTGGATAGAAGAGAGATATGTTGCGTTGTATCAGGCTGCATCGCTCATGGAAAAGCAGGATATCCCCGATTCTGCACTCATTGAGAAAACATACAGGCGGGCATTGGAACTGATTCCGCATCGGGCCGAGGTTTTTCATGCATTGTCGCGTTTCATGCGGTTGAAGAAAAATTATCTTGAAGCCATTCGCGTGGGTATGCGTGGTTTGTCACTAGCCAAAGAAATTCCCGAAGGTTTGTTTGTCGAAACATGGATTTATGAGTACGGCTTGCTGGATGAACTTGTGGTGTCCAATTACTGGGCGGGAGCCTATCAAAACAGCCTTGATCTTTCCATGAAGTTGATGGGGGTGTCTACATTGCCGGCATCACTTAGAGAAAGGATTTGGAAGAATGCCCGATTTTCCCAAGAGAAACTTCGCGAAAAGCTCTTTGATTTCGATCGAGTAGAGCGCGACTTTTTATCTCACAGTGTCTGGGGTCCATCGTAGTAATTCGAATATTTGTCGGTAAATTAACGTGAGTTTTATTGCATTCTTTTCTCCTGTCTTTCAATAAGTTCAAAAAATTAACAATGGTTAATAGTCATTGCTTTAAGCGGCTCTCAAGGCGATTTGGAAACGCTTTGATCTGATCTCATTGCTTCGTTTTTTTTGCTTGCCAGTGACTCTTGTTTTTAGTACCTGATTTTAATAGGTTTGTTTTTTGTTTTTCTGAAAAATTCATGAATGTAAGTAATGTACTAACTGGGCAGATTCAAGACTGGATTCTTTCTTCTAAATGTGTCAATTTTCTCCAAGCGGAAGATTTAACAATCCGCAGATAAGACGCAAACATGGTCTTCAAACTGATGCAGGCCGAGTTTGTGAAATTACACAGCCGATGTTTTTAAACACATTCATAGGGTAGGAAAAAATGGAACAGCTAGACGCGATCACTGAAATGCTAACGAACAACCCGGTAGCCGGAATTTTGGAAGAGGTAACAGCCAACCTGCCGCCAGCGGGCTTTCCTCCAGCAGAGTTTCCAGAATTGCCAACTCCTGGCGTTGGTGGTGGTAGCGTTCCGGCCCTGCCATTCGGCAATCAGACATCGGCTGCTTTGCAGAGCAGTGCTGGTGATTTCGCCGATTTTGCATCTGCTAACCTGACCGATTACGGAACACGCAGTGCCACTGCAATTCGCACTACGGCAGAAGCTTATTCTGACGCCTTCCTGTCCTTGGCCGAAGCATTTCAAGGCTTGGCTCCCACGCCAGGCGGTGCACCAGATTTGGGTGGTGACATCCCCGGTATGGCAACAGCCATGGCCTTGGCGGACGGTCTGGATGGTTTGGGCCAAGCTGTTGCCCTGAGCTTGGGCAATGGCACTGATTCCGGTGCGCTATATGCTGCCGAAACTATTGGTGGCGCATTGACTGGTGCTGGTGAAGACATCGCTGCGGGATTCGCTGCCGGGGCAGAAGTGATCGACGCGTTGGCTGGTGCCATTGTTGAAAACCTGCCCGACTCACCGACAACGCCAGGTGGTGACGGTCCAGAAACTCAGTTTGTAGAGGCTCTGGAAGGTGGTTTCGAACAAGTGATCGCTGGTTACAACGTTGGTGCAGATGCATTGTCTAGTGCGTTGCCTGAGGCGATTGCTGACGGCATTCAGACCGTTGGTGCTTCCTTCCTTGAAGGTGCTATGACAGTAACGTCTGCATTGGTCAGTCAAATTGACGGTTTCGCTTTGCCCGATGGTGGTACAACCGGTGGTGCCTTTGAAATTCCAGCTCCATTTGCAGATGCTGCAGCACAACTGCAAGGTGCTTTTGAAGATGGTGCAGCACAGCTGACAGGTTTGTTGGGTGGCGGTGTGCCGACTGCTCCTGAAATTCCTGCTCCATTTGCAGATGCTGCTGCGCAACTGCAAGGTGCTCTTGAAGATGGAGCAGCACAGCTGACGGATTTGTTTAGTGGTGGTGTGCCGACTGCTCCTGAAATTCCCGCTCCATTTGCAGATGCTGCAGCGCAACTGCAAGGTGCTTTTGAAGATGGGGCAGCACAGTTGATGGATCTGCCGGGTGCAATTCAGGCTGGTATTACTTCTCTGGCAAGCCAGTTCCCAACTGAGTTGCCAACTTTCCCAGTGTAAATTGGCTGGAGCAGGACGGAGGTGACGCATAAGTCGTTCCCCTTGATTCCTGCCGAGTTATCAACAAAAAGCCCGACTCAAAAGGTCGGGTTTTTTTCTGGCATGTTGATATGGCTCCATTTCAAATTTTACCAAGCTGTGTTCGGTTCTATTTTGATTAGAGTTTGAGCCAGCATGGATTCAAATACTTTCTAAGCGCGGCTTGCTGTGGCATGGATGTTGAAGAAGAAACCACCAAAACCGCGACGAATGTGAATGAAAGAATGTAGAAGGGTACGAATGTCGTTTGCAATGCGCGTATGGCTCATGTAAACCACGCCAAACAGATCAGCAAAGGCTTAACGCTGCTGGTCATAAGGAAGGTCTTGGGTAGTCACCTCTGTGCGTTCAGCGCTCGTGTATGCGTCAAGCGATAAAGTGTCGGGCTTGTTCATGCAATGGACTGTCTAATGGCCAACTGCATATTCAAACGCATCGCTTTAGTATTTATCGTATTCAGGCGACGTTTGGGAATCGTATAAATTGACTATTCCCCCTCAAGTTAATTTCTATAGAAATTAAAAAACATTAAACAGAAAACGAGCCATTATGCTTGTCGTGGAAGTGATATTTCCTACGTATGACTCTGTGCTTGTCGCCAATCATAAAAGTAGCCTAAAACATGACCATATTGCTTGACGAAACCCGGGAATAGTTTTAAGATTCCGCTTCTTTGTCGGGGCATAGCGCAGTCTGGTAGCGCATCTGGTTTGGGACCAGAGGGTCGAGGGTTCGAATCCTTCTGCCCCGACCATCGAATTTTAAGGATGTTCTATCCTTGCCAAATGGGTGTTCAATCCCCATTCCTGTGTTCGAGTTACAATGCAAATTCTGCCCGTAGCTCAGTTGGATAGAGCATCGGCCTTCTAAGCCGAGGGTCGGGGGTTCGAACCCCTCCGGGCAGGCCAATAATTTTAGTACCAGTTTACGGTGGCGGTGTTAGCTCAGTTGGTAGAGCAATGGATTGTGATTCCATGGGTCGTGGGTTCGAGCCCCATACATCGCCCCAAATAAAATCAAGGACTTAGCGTGAGTGATCCGCTAGGTCCTTTTTGTTTTCCCGGTCCTGAATCTGGCGTTTTGCGCCAGGTTCAAGTTGGGTGAAATCATTCAAGATGAGGCATTCTGAGAGTTAAATTCACACGCATTGAATGAGAAAAATACCTACAATTCATATTGTAAAATATATAATCTTTTTACAATTAACATGTTTATTTGATTATTTGTCGAATAATGGTGACTGAAATAAAGATTATTGCGCGTTATTTGTAAGCAATTGTGTCAAGTGTTAAATAAATGTAAATTTTACTTAACACTGTAGTAACAATCTCTATCGACCCTAAATAACCACACACCGATAATTCGCGCAATATCGAAGTTCTATCGGGTTGGCATATGGCACGTGGTTTGGCGCGGTTTTTGGGATTCTTGGCGATCGGCCTTTCGGTCGCCGCTTGTGACTCCACGACTCCCATTTCTGAGGTACGGTTTGGCTCGTTGGAGAAGTGGGGGCCGATATCAATTGAGGATCAACTCCGCTTTTGGGATTGTGCCAATGTGGACTGGAAGGTAGAAAACGAGTATCCAGACTTCACCGCTGTGACAGCCCGTTGTCAAAGTGTGACGCGTACCGCGTTCAATTCAAAATTGCGAACTTCTGTGTGTTTGAACTCAATTGAGTACAAACACCACTGTCTTGATTTGTTTGATGTGGAAGAAATCATTCAGCTGCGATTTGCATTGCATTCCAGCGGCCGGGTGGTATTGCTCGATGGCAATGAACAGCGCATCAAAGACGGCAAGGTTTTGCACGACGCATATTTTCCTTTGTCCTTTTTGGAACACATTCGCGACGCTGGTGCCGGTAAGGCGGAGTTGGCTTATGCAGCCCTTGACAGCCTGGAAAAAGAGCCCCAGAAAGTGGACATGATCTGGAACGATCTGATCATGAATTTGCCGCAGGTGCAGACTGTCCGTTACAAACAGGAGCACATCGAAATCGCCAATTTCATCAGGAAACGCTTGAAAGAAGCATACCTGCCCAAGGACATGGCATACGGCGATTCCGACTACAAAATAGCAAGCACATCAATTCGTTAAGATCGAAGGCCTACCAACATCATGAACAACTTTTCAAAAAACCTATCCATTTTTTTGACGCTTTTTTGCTGCTTGAATTCGGTCGCTTTGTCACAGAACAAAATTCCTCAAAACAGCTTCGGTCAACACAAAGAGCACGAGCGCCTGGCCATCGAAAAAAGAAAAATTGAACAGGAAGCCTTGATTCCCAAGCAGGCTGGTCCTGTTTATTCTGAAACTGTATTCCTCGGTTCAATCACCCAGATTTTGCCAAATACAACGGCATGTCTCGATAAATCCAACGAAGTGATTTACATCACATCCGACGCGTCCTTTGACCATGCGATGAAAAGTGCGTCGGGTAAGAACTGGGATGCCATTGTTCAGGACTGCTGGGTGTTTGTGAAAACAACAGTGGCCAACAGCACTCTTCCCGATTCAATCAGTGAAAACTTTTTTTACTACGGTGCAATTGCCAAACTGGAATCTCTCGGCGTTCTCGACAAGTCGAATGTCCAATACCGGTTAACTGGTAGCAAGGAAATCTATAACCAGAAACTGGCGGATTCGACAGTCTCGGTCAGTGTATTCAGAGCAGCAGACATCCATCGATATCGGTAAACGTTTCAAGACTTCAGGTAGAGCGCAAATGCTTTTACGGCAAGCTCACTATTGGATCTTGCGTTAAGTTTGGCCATCATTCGAGCCCTGGTGGTGTCAACGGTGCGCGCAGACAGTCCAAGATGTTTGGCAATCTCAGCCCTACTGAGTCCCTGCAACATGAGCGTCAGTACCTCACTTTGTCGCGGTGACAAATGGTGGTTAAACGCTTCATTCAGCTTTTCAGAACTGTCGACTTCAGTCGAGTCGGGCAGTTCTGAAACAGGTTTGTTCAGCTGAGTATTCAGTTGAACGACATTCATGTTATAGCCCCACAATGTCCACAACCACACCTTCCCTCGAATCAATCAAGATGACGCTCTGCTCGATTCGGAAGGCTACAGTTGTGCGGGGTTGATTACGCAGGCCGGGCGCAGACCTTGGTACTCTCGTGCCGGCCCTGTATACAAATTGAGGGGCAGGCCCTGACACATAGACCTCTTCTTCCCAATCCTCAGGTAGTCTGTTGCGCGAACGTGAACTGTAAGGGCCCATGTTGTTGCGACAATATCCGCGCAATTGGCGGCGATCTTCCGCGGTCAGCGCGTAAACTACGTCAGATGCGATCTGTGTTCCGGCCCGGACACTTTCCCTGGCGATGGACAAGCCTGCATCTACGGAATCACGTGCAATATCCAGTGCGAAACCAACAGGACCGGTTGCGTGTGCATTCACTGAAAACAGCGTTACGACGCCGGTAAGAACAAGAGACAACGCGGTTTTTTTGGTCATGATCAAATTTGTGTAAAAGCAACATTATGAATATATGTCGCATTACGGGCTTTGTCTATATCTGAAAGGTTAATAATTGCGACATATAAAGAAAATGTTGCTTTGTTCAATGGATAGAATTGTCGAAATTTCAGGTATAAAAAGGCATGGGAACAACAATTGAAAAATCCATTGAGGACATCTTCCTCAGCCAGGTACCTGAGCTAAGCCCTCGCGCCAGCCAGGTTGTGGATGCGGCTTGCCTGCAATTTGAAATGTGCCAGCGTGTTGACCTGGTGGAATTGGCTCAAATCTGCGACGTAAACCGCGCAACCTTGTATCGATGGTTTGGCAGCCGCGATGCTTTGCTGGCGGAGGTGTTGTGGCGTTTGTCGATGCGAATCATTCAAACGGTGATCAAGGGAATACCCGGTACATCGTTAAGCGGCTTGATGCTGAGTATTCAGGGTTACCTGAAAATTGTGAATACGCACAAAGGTCAGGTGCACTTTGTGAGAAATGAACCCGAGGTTGCGGCTCGGGTTTTGTTTACTGGCGAATATTCGATACGAAATCGCCTGATCAATATTCTGTTGGTTTATTTGCCCCGGTACCGTGTTTTTACTGAAGGCGATCCACAGGTTAAAACGCTTGCCGTCGCCATTGTGCGTTTGGGTGAGACTTTTCTGTATGGCGATCAGCTAGGTGATTCCGAGCCGCAACTGGATGAATATTTCAAGATCATTGCCTTGTTGATGGCCAATGTAACGGCTTGAATTACTTTCTCGCATAGCTCAGCCGAATGTCTTCGTTCTTCACCAAGCGCCCATCGCGTGTGTTGAATTTTCTGGCACTGGCAAAATGAAAGCTCATGCGTTCAGCCCAGGCGGCATCGTCAAGCAGTCGCGCATCGGCGTCTGCAAATCCTTTTTCTCCCGGTAATTTCAAGAAGCGATCAAACCAGGCCACGGTGTAGTGGGTGATCATGGGTTGCGCCCAGCCACCCACGCAGGCGTTGTTCCTGACTTCTTTGCACCATGACGACGAAGGCAGCGCAGGGCCGGGTGAATAGTCCAGATGTGTGCTGCCGGCAATGGTGATGTTGAACGTGGGTACATTGGCGGCCGACCATTCCTTGAAACCTGCCAAGTGCTCATCGCGCGGCACGTTGCGCACAAATGGCACTGGGGTGAATCCGTATTCGGAGGTGAAGCCAAGCGCCGGCACGCGCGGGCTGATGGGCGGTGCCTCCTGCGGCATGGTGAGCAGGCCTACTGCGGGTAGCCGGTTCACAATGCTGCTTGCGATCAGGCTGGTGAGTGTTGCTGACGCCGGAGTGGTTCTGGAGCCCAGCGCATCCCAGGCCACAATGGCTTTCACCGGGTTGCGGGCACTGAGTAGACCAGGCCATGGCTGACTGTCGGGAGCGTCGTAACTTTGAACCCAGCTGACCCCGCCTGCACCGTAAGAATGACCCGCCGCGCCAATTCGATTGGGATCCAGTTGAGCATGAAAGGGGTTGAAGGCCTGGGTTACAGTGGGGTAAGTGCCGGCGCAACGCTGTTCATGCGGGTAGGGCTTGTCCGGTGTGGACATCAGGAAATCAATGTCGTTGACCAACCCTTCATAAAACACTTTGCCGTTGAAATTGCCGCCCTGTTCGCCAGTGGGTGTCGCAAAGTCTGACAAACCCTGGCCCCGCGGGTCGTTGGTCAGCACCATGTAACCTGCGCGCACCAGTGCCTGTGCAGCCCACCAGTACAAGGCTTCGTTGGCTTGCACCGAGCCGTTTTTAATGATGACGGCTGGCAGGGTTGCGTTGCCTGTTGTTCTGGGTTTCCACACCTGCCCGGAAATGCGCGCGCAGCCTTGGTCGTAGTACACCACGGGCGTCACTTCTGCTTCCTGCGTGTAAAACGCATCGCCATCGGGACCATTGACACCGGGGTAGCGAAATGGATCGCCCACGCATGGCCCGGCACCTGCCGCACACAGTGGGGTGACCGGGCTGTTGCCAATTGCGGGTGGCAAGTTCCAGCTGGGGTCTTGCAGGCTGCGTTGCACAAGAAACTGGATGTTTGCACCGGTTTGCTGTATTTGCCGGGCCACGAATTGCGGGTTCAGCTGTTCCAGATTGGCTTCCAGTGTGCGGGCCACATTGGCCAGTTCGCAGCGCAGCATGTCGGCAGATGGATAAGTGGCTTGATCACAAGACACGTCCAGGTTCACCGGCGCAGTGATCACAGGGGCTTCCTGTGGAGACGTGTTGGTAGCGGCGGCAGAAACCGGGGTGGTGTCGGAACTGCAGCCAGATAGCGCGAGCAGCCCAGTGAGCAGCAGAGAAGGTAAAAGGGGTAGTCTGATTTTGCCTTGCACGGTGCTGCCTCGTTGAATGTGTAGCCCTTTTACCCCTGCATGGGATGAATGGATGCAAATGCACACCAATTACCGAGAATGATTTGCGAAAGAGTGCAGAGGTTTACTGCGAAGGTTTACAATTGAACGCACCCACCGCCAAACAAGCAGCAAAGGCAGTACACATGGCAAAGCGAAGTTCATTGAGGGATATTGTCAGTTCCGATCAGTTGTCCAACCTGGATGAACTGGTGGTTGACAAGCGTTATGGCAAGCGCGCGAAGGCCAAGAAGGCGCGCCGCAACCGACATTACGAAAAGCAGTTTTTAAGAAACGCCGTAACAACTGGACTGGTTGAAGAGCAGGTTTCTTGAACCCCAGGGTTCTTGATACTCAAGCTTCCGGATACTCAAGCGTTTCTGGCCCGCTGAAGGTGTTGCGCGTCACTTTTCTCAAGCCAGGTCTGCCAAGGGGTGTGAGCCGTCAAACCGCGGCTTCACGATGTCTTCGATCGTTTGCCTGCTGACTTCATTCAGTGTGCCTGGGTTCCACTTGGGTGACTTGTCTTTATCCACCAGCAAGGCACGCACACCTTCTGAAAAATCAGGGTGTGCACAGCAACCCAATGCGGCCTGGTATTCAAGCCGCAGAACATCTGCAACGCTTGCGCCCGCAAGTATTTTAGGCAGTTCAAAGGCCAGCATGGCAGATGTGGGCGAACCGTGCACGAAAGACTGGCCAGCACGTGCAAGCCAGGGGTCGGAATGTTTCGCCAGTTGGTGAAGGCCTTTGCTGATTTCTTCAAGTGAATCGGTTTGAACAATGGCTTCAATGGTTTCAGCGTGTTGTTCCAGCAGGCCCAACGGGGCTTCGGTGGAAAACCTGTTCAGCAGTGCGCTCAGTAACTCGCGGTTGGCAAGTTCATTTCCAGCCCATTCAGTTTCTGCAATGGCAGTAAGTACATCGTTGTAATGTTCATGCGCAATCACATGGTCGGCAAGCTGCCCCAGCAGTGCATCCCCTGCGTTAACAATAGCGCCTGTCAGGCCCATGAACAAACCCATGCGTTTTGGCATGCGTTGCAGAAACCAGCTGCCACCCACATCCGGATACAGGCCAATGTGAACTTCGGGCATGGCGATGCGGGCATTGGGGCTGACCACGCGGTGGGAAGCACCGACCATCAGGCCAACGCCGCCGCCCATGACAATGCCGTGCGCCCAGCACAGCACAGGTTTTGGGTAGGTGTGAATTCGATAGTCAAGTCGGTATTCATGCTCGAAAAAAGTGGCAGCTTCTGGGGGGACATGGCCCGCGCCCACGCGCTTGCAGGCGTGGTGCAGCGACACCACATCGCCACCGGCGCAAAAAGCTTTGTCGCCTGTTGCGCTTAACACCACGCCAGCAATTGCGTCGTCTTCAGCCCAGGCTTTTAATTGAGGATCGAGCAAGTCGATCATCTGCAGAGTGAGTGCATTTAACGCATCGGGATTGTTTAAAACTGCGAGACCGAACAAATGATTGCTGGCGGTTTTGATGGTGCTGAAAGTGACGGATGCTGACATGCTGAAGACTTGCCGGACGAAAATGAATGGGACTGCAAAAGATACACCGAATTCCGGTGCAAACAAGAAGGCGTTGTGTTTTCTCTATTTACCGACCGCGCTTGGACTTGTCATTGGAAGAAATCAAGCTTCTTCAAATGAGTCATACTTTTCGCACAGGAAATCAATGAGTGCCCGAACCGCCGGCAAAATACCCCGGCGAGAGGGAAACACCACGTGAATGATTTCACGTCGTGGCGACCAGTCCGGTAAAACCCGCTGTAACTCGCCGTTGGCCAGTTGGTTTGGAACCATCAGATTGGGAAGCTGTACCACACCCACCCCGGCTATTGCGCTGGCGCGCAAGGCCACCATGTCGGTAGTCACCAGCCTGGGCGAATGCGGCACAACAATTTGATCGCCGTTTTCATGGTGCAGGCACCATTCGAAATTGTTCTGTGCCTGGCTTTGGGTTTGACCCAAACCCAAGCTTGGCCAGTTTTTCAGTTCAGCAGGATGTTGGGGCATGCCCCGTTGTTTGATTAGCGCTGGGGAAGCCACCAGGCAAAGTCCTCTGTCCGACAAAATCTTCAATACCAGGTCACAGCTTTCCAGGGGCAAGGGGCGAACCCGAATGGCAAGGTCCACGCCTTCGGCGATCACATCTACGCGTCGATTGCTGGCTTCCAGGTGCACGGTCACCTGTGGATGTTTCAACAGGAACTCGGCGAGCATGTCACCAATGTGGGCGTGCAACAGCGCGATGGGGCAGGTCAGACGTATCAGGCCACGTGGTTCGGCGTGGTTGTGCTCAATCAATTCTTGCGCGCTTTCAGCTTCGACCAACATTGCTTTGCAGTGTTGGTAGTAGGCCTTGCCGATTTCTGTAATGTGCAACTTTCGGGTGGAACGGTACAGCAGTTGGGTATTCAGCCGCTTTTCCAGATCAGCTATTCGACGGCTTACTTTGGATTTGGGCACACCCAGGGCCCGGGCAGCGGCTGAGAAACCTTGGTGTTCCACCACTTTGGCGAAGTAATACAGGTCGTTCAAGTCCATGTTGAAGGTCCTTGATTGTTCTTCTGGTGAAACAATCTGTCAGGAATTTGGCTACTTATCGGTGATTCATTCTTTCTTTAGCATATTGCCATTATTCACTGTCAATATACAAAGGAAATCATCATGAGCAAACCTTACATTCGTCTTGATAAAAACAATGCCGCTGTGTTGTTGGTTGATCACCAGGCCGGCTTGCTTTCACTGGTGCGCGACATTGAGCCCGACCGTTTCAAAAACAATGTGTTGGCCTTGGCCGATCTTGCCAAATACTTCAATCTGCCCACAATTTTGACCACCAGTTTTGAGACAGGGCCCAACGGCCCCCTGGTACCCGAGCTGAAAGAAATTTTTCCGGATGCACCTTATATTGCACGCCCGGGGCAAATCAACGCATGGGACAACGACGAGTTTTTGGCTGCTGTGAAAGCCACTGGTAAAAAGCAGTTGATCATTGCCGGTGTTGTCACCGAGGTGTGTGTGGCATTCCCCGCCTTGTCAGCGCTTGAAGAGGATTACGAGGTTTTTGTGGTGACCGATGCTTCAGGTACTTTCAATGAAATGACCCGCAATTCAGCTTGGGAACGCATGAGCAATGCCGGCGCACAATTGATGACCTGGTTTGGTGTGGCCTGTGAACTGCACCGTGACTGGCGCAACGACATTGAAGGTTTGGGCGCGCTGTTTTCCAATCACATTCCTGATTATCGAAACCTGATTACCAGCTACACGGCACTGACGAAGTAAGTGCAAAGCGTTATTCTTTCGTGATGAACACAACCGCATTGTTTCAATGAAGCGAATCGAACTTCGAAGTGCAGACTTGGGCGAAGGCATGTTGGTGAAACGTGCCTTGCCCAGCAGGCAGCAACGTATGGTGGGTGCCTGGTGTTTTCTTGACCATGCAGGCCCCGTGCATTTTGCGCCGGGCAAGGGCATGCACGTGGGTGCACACCCGCACACGGCCTTGCAAACCTTCACCTGGTTGATTGATGGCGAGGTGTTGCACAAAGACAGCTTGGGCAATCAGTTGATCATTCGACCCGGCCAAGTGAACTTGATGACCGCGGGCCGAGGCATTGTGCACACCGAAGATTCTGTGGTCGATGGCGGCCGCTTGCATGCAGCGCAATTGTGGATCGCCTTGCCGGAAACTCTGGCCGACTGCGAACCTGATTTTGCACATTATCCTGAACTGCCGTTGTGGCATGCAGCCGGTGTGCAGTTCACATTGCTGGCTGGAAGCTATGGTGAATTCAAGGCGCCCACTGCAGTGCATTCTCCAATACTGGGTATGGATTTGCTGAGCGTGTCAGGCGGTGTGGCCACGTTACAGCTGAACCCTGAGTTCGAGTACGGGTTTTTGACATTGACCGGACAGGTGAATGTGCAAGGAGACTCTTATTCGATTGATGAGTTTGCATATCTGGAAAAGGGTGGCTCCACTCTTGAACTGGAATTGGGGGTTGATTCGCGCGTGCTGTTGCTTGGGGGCGTACCGGTCGATCAACCAGTTCAAATGTGGTGGAATTTCGTGGGGTACAGCAAAGAAGCCATTGCAATAGCACAACAAGCCTGGGAGCAAGGTGATTCCCGTTTTGGCGATGTGAAAGACCATGCGTCGCAAAGCGGCAAAGCCACTCGTTTGACTGCACCTTTGATTCCCTGGAAATAGGGTATTCAATCGCATTCAGGGTTATCCATGACGCTGGCTGCACTTGTTTTCAAAGATTGCTGCACGGGAAGTCGATTACAGTAAGGAGACCGCTACAAAAGAATTACAAAAGGAATTCCCCCCATGGATTTTTCCCTGACACCTGAATTGAAATCACTGCAGCTGGAAGTGCGTGCGTTTATTGCCGAGCACATTATTCCGCTAGAGAAAGATGCTCGACAAACTTCACACGGCCCCTCGGAAAGCTTGCGTGAAGAACTGGTAGGCCTTGCACGCAAGGCGGGCTTGCTGACGCCGCATGCTTCGGTTGAATTGGGTGGCCGCGGCTGGACCCACATTCAAAAAGCCATTGCATTTGAAGAGGCGGGGTATTCAACCCTCGGCCCCACGGCCATGAACATTCATGCACCCGATGAAGGCAATATCCACTTGCTGGAAGTGGTGGCCACACCTGCACAAAAAGAGCGCTGGTTAAAGCCCATGGTGCAGGGAAAAATCCGTTCCTGTTTCGCAATGACTGAACCAGCACCCGGTGCAGGGGCAGACCCGTCCATGATGCAAACCACGGCCGTGAAAGACGGTGACCACTACGTGATCAATGGTGACAAGTGGTTTATCACTGGCGCAGACGGGGCAAGCTTCGCCATCATCATGGCAAAAATGGAAGACGGCACGGCCACCATGTTTTTAAGCGACATGAATGCGCTGGGTATTGAACATGTGCGCACCATGGACGCGATGGACGCCTGTTTCACCGGCGGGCACGGTGTATTGAAGTTCACGAATTTGCGCGTGCCCGCAAGCGATGTGCTGGGCGAAGTGGGCAAGGGCTTTCGCTATGCGCAGGTGCGCCTTGCACCGGCACGGCTGACCCACTGCATGCGCTGGTTGGGGCAAGCCCGCCGCACCCACGACATTGCCCTGAATTACGCCCGCACCCGGCAGGCTTTTGGTGTGCAACTGGGTGCGCATGAAGGGGTCAGCTTCATGCTGGCCGACAATGAAATTGATTTGCACACGGCACGCTTGCACATTTGGCACACGGCCTGGATGCTTGACCAGGGCGAGCGCTGCAACTTTGAATCAAGCCGCGCGAAGGTGGCGTGTTCTGAGGCCGAGTGGCGTGTTGTAGACCGCAGCGTGCAGATTCTGGGTGGGCAGGGCGTGACTGGCGAAACCATTGTCAGCCGCATATTCACCGACATGCGGGCCTTCCGGATTTACGACGGTCCCAGCGAAGTGCACCGCTTCAGCATGGGCAAGAAAATGATTGCCGGGCGGGAGGGCCATTGATGAACACGATGAACCTGGTGAATATGAATGAGCTGTTTTCCATGCAGGGCAAACTGGCCCTGGTCACCGGTGCATCCAGTGGCTTGGGGAAGCACTTTGCCATGGTGCTTGCGCAGGCCGGTTCCACGGTGTTGTTGAGTGCGCGCAGCACCGACAAATTGCAGGCGGTACTCGCGGAAATTCATGCAGCAGGCGGCAAGGCGCATGCGGTAGGTATGGATGTCAGCCAGTCAGCTTCTGTAAAAAACGCACTGGCCGAGATGGCCGAGAAATTTGGTGTGCCCGATGTGTTGATCAACAATGCAGGCCAATCTATTGCAAAGCCAATGCTGGAGCAAACCGAAGAAGATTGGGACCAGATACTGGACACCAACCTGAAAGGCTGCTGGCTGGTGGCCACTGAACTGGCGCGTGCGCTGGTGGCTGCGGGCAAGCCCGGTTCCATTGTCAACATTGCATCCATTCTTGGCGAAAGGGTGGGCGGTGCGGTGGGCCCCTATGCCATTTCAAAGGCGGGGCTTGTGCAAGCCACCAAGGCCATGGCGCTGGAATTTGCGCGTTACAACATTCGCGTGAATGCAATTTTGCCAGGCTATGTGGCCACCAATTTGAACCGAGAATTTCTCGCCAGTGAACTGGGCGACAAGTTGCGCATGCGCATTCCAAGCCGAAAATTTTGTGAATTGAGCGACCTGACCGGCCCGGTGTTGTTGTTGGCATCGAACGCAGGCGCCGGCATGACAGGCGCTTGTGTGGCGGTGGACCGTGGCCACCTGGTCAGTGCCTTGTAGGTGGCGGGCATGGAAGAAAACATCAAGGAATCACTGGGCCGGTTTTTGACTACGGCCTTGCAGGCAGACAGCGTGCTTGTTGTACACGCGGCGCTGCTTTCTGGCGGTGCCGTACAGGAAAACTGGCTGCTGGATTTGCAGGTAAGCAGCGGGCCTTTTGATGGCAAGTTGAATACCGTGCTGCGTTGCGATTCACCGACGGCCGGCGTGGCGATCAGCCATGGCCGCGCACAGGAATTTGCATTGTTGAAAACCGTGTTCAATGCCGGTGTTGCGGTGCCTGAACCGCTGTGCCTGTGCACTGATTTGTCGGTGTTTGGCCGCCCGTTTTTTGTCATGCGGCGCGTGGCTGGTACCGCCGCTGGCCATGTGCTTGTGAAAGACACACGCTATGCGCCAGACCGAGCTGCTTTGGCAATGCGGCTAGGCCGCGAGTTGGCGAGAATTCATTCGGTCAAGCCCTCAGTGGATGCCCTTGATTTTTTGGCAAGCTACGACGAATCGCCTGCGCGTTACCGAATCGGGATGCAGCGTGCCTCTTTGGACAAATACCACACGGCTTACCCAGCGCTGGAATGGGGTTTGCGCTGGCTTGAACGCCATGCGCCAAAGCGTGGCGTGATTGCACTGACCCATGGTGATTTCCGCACAGGCAATTACATGGTGAATGAACAGGGGTTGACCGGCATTCTGGACTGGGAGTTTGCTGGCTGGAGCGATCCCATGGAAGACATTGGCTGGTTCTGTGCCAAGTGCTGGCGTTTTGGTCGGGATGATTTGCAGGCCGGTGGTATTGGCCTGCGCGAGGATTTCTATGCCGGTTACGAAACTGAGTCAGGCCAAAAAATTGATCGCGATCAGATTCATTACTGGGAAGTGATGGCCCATGTGAAGTGGGCCGTGGTGGCCATTGAGCAAGCGCAGCGCCATTGCTCCGGTGAAGAAAATTCACTGTTGCTGGCATTGACCGGCCACATGGTGCCTGAGCTGGAATGGGAAATATTGAACATGACGGAGAAAAGCTGATGCGTGAACAACCCACCGGTGAAATACTGTTGCAGGCTGCGCGCGATGCACTGAAAGACAAGGTACTTCCGCTTTTGAAAGGTGATGCTGCGGCTGATGCAAAACGCGAGGTGCTGATGGTGATGAACGCCTTGTCGATAGCGCAGCGTGAACTGCAAATGGGCAATGAACCTGAAGAGGCAGAAAGGGCATCGCTCACTGGTTTGCTCGGTCAATCATTCGACTGTTCATCAACTGAGTCACCCCGCGAACCCGCATTGAATATTGCCCAAGCCAACCGGGAATTGGCAACGCGCATCCGCACAGGTTTTGCTGACCCTGAAACGGATGCACATGCGGCAGTGCTGGCGCATTTGCGTCTTGTGGGGGAAAGCAGGCTGCAGGCCAGCAACCCCAAGGTGCTGAGGGCAAGCAAGCCATGAGTATGCTGGTGTTGATGCGACATGGGCAGGCGTCGTTCGGGGCCTCGCGTTACGATGCTTTGAGTGAACTGGGGCAGGCGCAGGCTCGTGCAACCGGGCAATGGATGCGTGCCCAAGGTGTACAGCCCACATCCATAGTGCATGGCCCACGACAGCGCCAGGCCGATACAGCGTCCTTGCTAGTGGCTGAAAGCGGCTTTGATTCAAGGGTTGAGCAACACCCGCTGCTGGATGAGTTTGCCGAAGGCGAAGAAATTTTTGCGACAGCGCAAAGTTTTCTGGGCCGTTCGATGCTCATGGATGGTTCAGAAACGGCTCGACCGCGGCACGATGTACTGCGCGATTACGACGCCACCTGCCGCGCTTGGGCGCAAGGCCAAGTAGTGATTGAAGACCGCTTGAGCCTGGATGATTTTCGCAGCCAACTGCGTGATTGGCTGGCCGTGCAAACCGCTGCTGAACAGCCCCCCGGGCGGCACATGCTGGTGGTCACTTCAGCTGGGTCTATCGCCGCACTGGTATGTGAAGTGATGGGCTTGCCGAATTCCAGTTGGTACAGCCTGCTGCGCGTGATCCGAAATGCCTCGCTGACTGAGGTGCTGTATTCAAAAGGGCAGTGCAGCCTTCTGAGCTTCAACGGGGTGAACCACCTGCCGGCGAGTTTGACTACGTCGATGTAAAGCATTGTCCCCAAACGGATCAGTGCATCCGTTGTGTCTCGAATATTGCCTTGCTGGTTTCCTGATCGAAAGGTGCCGAGAAATGTTCATGCACGATTTTCCATTCGTCTTGCTGCAAGCGCAGGCAAACCGTGGCACGCATCCAGCTTGCATTTTCTTTTCCGAAATCTTCAACTGATCCACAGCGTGTCAGGTAATGGCAGAACGCCAGGTTATCTGCATGTTGAATGGCCACATCATGCATTTCAAAAACAATGCCGCCGGGGCACATGTTCAGGCATTGTTTCCAGTGTTCGGCGTAGTTGGCTTTGCCTACAAATTGAAGCACCATGATGGCATCGAAGGCCACCACGTCTTCACTGTAGTGGCTCATGATCTTGTCCAGATTTTCCTCGAGTACGGCTTGTTTCCAGGATTCGAGAAGCGCCTTGACTGCATCCATTTTCTTCCTCCACAGGGTTCGTATTCAATGAAAGTCAATTGCAGTGCATCGAGCTTAACCTGAGTTTGGCAAGTACTCGCGATTCAGAATCCGATCACCCAGGCCGCTGCCAAGGCCATGCTGATGAATGTCACAGCCACACCCATGCGTGCGAAATCGGCAAAACCCAGTTGAATGCCCTGTTGCGCGGCGCGTTCGGCAGTGATGATGTTGGCCAGGCTGCCTGTTAAAAACAGGTTGCCTGCCAGTGTGGAAAACAGGGCCAGCATGTGAAGGGCTTCAGTGTTCAAGGCATCGGTGACATTGAGCAGCAACACCACTGCGGGTACGTTGCCAATCGTGTTGCTGGCCAGAATGGAAAACACCACGCTGGGCCACACGGTGTTGGGCAGCAAACCTGCCTGTTCAACCTGGTTCATGATGTGTGCAAGTTGCGGCATTTCGCTGAAGCTGCCGGTGACCACCATCAGGCCGGCAATCATGATCAACAGAGGCATATCCAGGGCGGGCAGCAATTCGCGGGTGTTCAGCCTGCCGAACAGCGTCAGCAGCACTGCCACCCCCAAGGCCACTTGCCAGCCTTGTGCGGGCACCAGCAGGTAAGCCAGAACAATGGCCAACAATCCCAGCGCGGGCAGGGATGCTGCCCGTTTGTTCAGGCGCTCGGTCGGTAAGGGTTGTGAAGTGCCTTCCTGACTTAAACCGTGCTGAAACACCAGGCGCACCACGGCGTAGATCACCACAAGCGCCAGCAGTGCAGGCACTGCTGCAAACAGGAAATGCTCAATAAATACCAGCTGGCCCACTTCGGCGATGAGAATGTTTTGCGGGTTGCCGATCAGGCTGGCCGCAGACCCTGCGTTGGAGGCGGCAGCCATGGCCAGCAATTGGGGCTTGGGGTCGAACCCCCGGTAAAGGCACACCATGCACAGGATTGGCGCCAGTGCGAACACCACAATGTCGTTGACCAATACCATTGAAAGAAGGGCACTAAGGCCGATGACTACAGCCAGCAGGCGATGCGGGTTCATGCCGGGTGCGGCCAGTTTCCGCGTCAACAGGTCGAATGCCTTGGCCTGTTCAAGGTGGGCACCCACCACCATCAAGGAAAAAAGGGTGATCAACACGGGCAGGTCGATGACGTTCAGCAGTTCGCGTGGCGCCACGATATTCAGTGCCAGCAACAGGCCTGCTGCGGCCAGCGCGATGCCGGCGCGGTCTATGCGCAAGCCCGGCAATTTGCCAGTGGCCATGACCAAGTAGGTGAGCACAAAGCAAGACAGCACCACGGTTTGTTGAAAATCAGTCATTGAGAATTCGGGGCGAACAAGGCATGGGCACTGTAGCGGAAAAGCAGAACAGTTCGCAATTTTGTTTTTATAAGTACAAATAGAAATAATTATCATTATAATTACGGCATCGTAATTTTTACTTGAGATTTGTCATGACCCTGCAAGCCCCAAAAATGAATGCACTGGCCTTGGCCGTGCTGGCCGTAATTTCCTCCACCGCCCTGGCGCAAAACGCGGAGTTGCCTGCAGTGCAGGTCAATGCCAGCGCAGATGCCTCGGCCGAAGGCCTTGCGCCCGAATACGCCGGTGGGCAAGTTGCCGCCGGTGGCCGAGTGGGTTTGCTGGGAACGCAATCCAACATGGACACGCCGTTTTCACTGACCAGTTACACATCCAAACTGATTCAGGACCAACAGGCTGCCAGCGTGGGTGAGGTGTTGTTGAATGACCCCGCGGTGCGTGTAGCCCGTGGTTTTGGCAATTTTGCGCAGCTGTACCTGGTGCGTGGTTTGCCCATTTACTCCGATGACATGTCGTACAACGGCTTGTATGGTGTGTTGCCACGCCAGTATCTGGCCGCTGAATTTCTAGAACGCGTGGAGGTGTTGCGTGGGGCCAGTGCATTTCTGAACGGTGCAGCACCGGGCAACAGTGGCTTGGGTGGTGCCATCAACGTGGTGCCCAAACGCGCGCCCAACTTTGACATCAACCAGGCCACGGTTGGTATTCAGCAGGGCGGAGAAACCTATGTGGCAGGCGATTTTGCGCGTCGCTTCAACGACGGCTCAACAGGCGTGCGTGCCACATTTGCCAAGCGAGATGGCGACACCAATATTGATGGCGAGTCGCGTGAGTTGACACTGGCTGCCGTGGGTGCAGACTTCCGCCGTGACAAGCTGCGCATTTCTGCAGACTTGGGCTACCAGGAGCACAATTTGCGTGGGTCGCAGCCCAACATCACCATCAATCAGGGTGTGGCAATTCCTGCCGCACCGCGCGCAGACCGAAGCGTTGCCCAGCCCTGGACCTTCTCCAACACCGAAGACACCTTTGGCACGGTGCGTGCAGAATACGATTTCAACAACACCGTCACCGGCTGGCTGGCCGGTGGCCTGCGCGAAAGCAGGGAATCTGGCAACTTCGCGAATCCGAATGTGATCAATGTACAGGGCGATACCAATTCGCTGCGATTTGCCAATGTGCGCGAAGAGTCCATTCAAACTGCCGAAGCGGGCTTGCGCTTCAAGTTCAATACAGGTGCTGTAAAGCACACGGTGAGTACATCGGTTTCCATGTTTGAAAATGAAGCGAAGAATGCATTCGACTTTTCAAATTTCGCCGGTTTTGCCGGCAACATTTACAACCCAACCCCGGTTGCTGAACCAGGCTTGGGCGCATTCCCCAGCGGTACTTTTGGCAACCCTCTGGTCACCGACAAGATAGAAACATCCAGCCTGGCCATTGCCGACACACTGGCCTTCATGAATGATCGTTTGCTGGTCACGGTGGGTGCACGCCACCAGCAAATTGAAGCCACCACCTTCAACGGCAACACGGGTGCACAAACCGACAATTACTCGGAAAGTGCCACAACGCCTGTGGCCGGTGTGGTGTTTAAAATCAATCCGCAGTATTCCGTCTATGCCAACTACATTGAAGGCTTGGTCAAGGGTGAAAGAGCACCTGCAATCGGTGCGGGTGGTGCACCTGTGACCAATGCGGGTATCAACTTCAAACCTTACAAAACCGAGCAAACCGAGATCGGTTTGAAATATGACGGTGGCCGCATTGGCGGTTCTGTTTCCGTGTTTCAAAGTGAAAAACCCAACTACGGTGTGAATGCATCCAACACCTTCGGGCAGGTGGGTGACCAAACCAATGAAGGCCTTGAAATCACGGCTTTTGGCAAGGCCACCAAAACCGTGACGGTGCTGGGTGGTGTGAGTGTTTTGAATACCGATGCCGACGGTGCCGATGCAATTGGCGCACCATCCACGCAGGCCAATGTGGGCATGGAATGGAGCCCGGAACAATTGAAAGGTTTTGCGTTCGATGCCCGTGCCTTGTACACCAGTTCACAGTATGCCAATGCGGCCAACACGCAGGAATTGCCTTCATGGACCCGGTTTGATCTGGGTGTGCGTTACACCATGCCAGTTGGCAATGAGAAGGCGCTGACATTGCGTGCACGCCTGGACAACGTGACTGACCGAAGCTATTGGGCTTCAGCTGGTGGTTTCCCCGGTGCAGGTTATTTGACCATTGGCAACCCGCGCACCCTGACTGTGTCTGCTTCACTGGATTTCTAAGTCATGACCAAGCAATCCATACGTACCTGGGTGTGGCTGCACAAATGGACCAGCCTGGTGTGCACAGTGTTCATGTTGATTTTGGGGCTGACCGGTTTGCCCCTGATTTTCGAGCATGAAATTGCACACCTGACTGGTACTGATGTGGAACCCGATCAGCTGGCCAATGAGCTGCCTGCAGACCACCCACGCATCAGCCTGGACCGGGTCATGGACATTGCCATTGCGGAGTACCCGGACAAGGTGGGGATGTTTGTATCCCAGGACATGGACGACGATCGCGTGTGGTACGTCACCTTGTCGAAGGCGGCGCACCTGGAAGAAGGCTTGAAGCAGGTGGCGGTGGACGCCCGAACCGGTGCGATTGTGGCCGAGCCTGCGCTTGAAGGCGGAGTGATGCATTTCATTGAAAGCCTGCACGTGGACCTGTTTGCCGGTTTGCCCGGCATGATCTTTCTTGGCCTGATGGGTTTTCTGTTGTTGATTGCATTGGTTTCAGGCGTGGTGCTGTATGCACCCTTCATGCGCAAACTGGGCTTTGCCCAGGTGCGCAGTCACAAGGAAAAATCCACCAAGTGGCTGGACATTCACAACGCTTTGGGCATTGTGACGCTGGTGTGGTTTTTCGTGGTGGGTGGCACGGGTGTCATCAATGCCTGGGGTGAATTGTTGTTGATGAATTGGCAACGCACGCAGTTGGCCGACATGGTGGCCCCTTACAAAGACAAGGCGCCATTGCAGCAATTGGGTTCTTTGCAGGCGGCGGTGGACTCTGCCTTGGCGCTTGAACCCAAGCGAACCATTCAGTTCATCGCCTTCCCCGGTACCGGCTTTTCAAGCCCGCATCATTACGGTGTGTTCTTGCGCGGTAGTGAACCGCTGACGGCGCACACGTCCAAGCCTGTACTGGTGGATGCCAGCACAGCGCAGGTTACTGCCAGCGAAAGCCTGCCCTGGTATCTGACGGCTTTACAAGTTTCCCAGCCTTTGCATTTCGGTGACTACGGCGGCATGCCCATGAAAATCATCTGGGCCGTGCTGGATATCCTGACCCTGATTGTGCTGGGTAGCGGTTTGTACCTGTGGTGGGTCAAATACAGAAAGGTGGATGCATGAACAAGGGCATGCGTTTGTGGGGCTGGCCCATTGCAATTGGCTTTGCGACAGCAGCAGGCCTTGTTACAGCGTTGTTGGGCGAGGGCGCATGGGATTATTTGTCATGGCTTTCGCTGGGTGGCGTGACGGTACTGGGTTTGGGCATTAGCAGAAAAATCTGAGGAATGTTTTCCAGGTTTGGGGTGTTGCACCGCAATGTTGACCGCCCTGTTGGGGTGATGCATGATGTAACCGCTCAGTTACATCTGTGTTGCAGTACATTTCCCCTACTTTGGAGCAACACAATGCCCGCCCGTTTTCTCTCAGCAGTCGCACTGATTCTGATCAGTTTTGTTTCAACAAGCCCGGTTCTCGCGCAGGTCAAAGGCGCTGAAGTGCCGCCGGGTTTGGTGGGCAGTGTGTCGCGCCAATTGATGAAAGAAATGAAGCCGCTGGACAAGCCGCTGCACATCAAGATCTGTATCTTTGACATTTTGGGCAAGGCGGGCCCCGTGTTCAGCATTGCACAGGATGTGGCGCTGGAAGCGCGCAAGTGGAATGTGTTCGCAGAGTTGATCCCGCACACCAATGAAACCGTGGCCACGGAGTCGTTTCGCACCGGGCAGTGTGAAGCAGTGGGTATCACCACCTTGCGTGCGCGGCTGTTCAATTCTTTCATGGGCAGTTTTGACGCTGTGGGTGCATTGCCTTCTTACGACCATGTGAAAACTGCCTTGCAGGTCCTGATGGGCAATGACGCTTTGTACGAAAAATCCATTCAGGGCAAGTACCAGGTGGTGGGCATGGCCCCCTTGGGTGCAGCGTACGTGATGGTCAACGACCGATCAATTGATTCAATCGAAAAAGCGGCAGGCAAGAAAGTCGCTGTCATGGACTGGGACAAAAGCCAGTCCAAGATGATTCAGCAACTGGGTGCGCAAGCCGTGCCCAGTGACATCACCAACTTCGCACAAAAATTCAACAACGGTGTGGTCGATATCGTGGCTGCACCTGCTGTGGCTTTCGCCCCGCTTGAACTGTACCGCGGCTTGGGTACCAAGGGTGGTGTGTACAAAATGCCCTTGTTGAATGTGACGGGCTCGGCCATCATCAACCGCACCCGCCTGGAAAAAGAAGTCCCTGACCTGGATGACCGCCTGAAGAAAATGCGCAAGTTTGGTTTGGGTTTCATTGACCAGGCACTCGATGCCGTGAAAACAATCGAAAAGCAGGTGCCTGCCAAGTACTGGATGAACGTGACCCCTGCAGACCAGGAAAAGTACAACGTCATGATGCAGCAGGCCCGCGTGCAACTGACGCAAGACGGCGTGTACGACAAGGGAATGATGAGCTTGCTTAAAAAGGTGCGTTGCCACCACACCCCCAGTGCTGCCGAGTGCAGCACCAACGTGGAGTAAGTCGTTCCTCAACAGCGTGGCCCGTTGTGCTGTCTATCGTGCTGTCTACCGTGCTGCCTATCTGGCAGCAACCTTGCGGTGATTACCTGCCAAGGTAGGCTGTGGCCTGCTGCCTGGCCAGGCTGACCAAGTCACCCAGCGCAATCGAGACATCGATCAAGTGCAGACCCCAATTGGTGCCGCCAATGAATTCGCCCGGGTAGTCGTCGGCCCGGGGGTCGTCCGGGTTGGCCAAAATGGTGGCTTCCATGTAGCTGACGCCATTGGGGCCGATTTTGCACTCACCCCGGATTTGCCCCGGAATGGAATAGTAGGGGGTTGGAACAGTCAGATTGCTCACCGGGTTGGCGTAAGGGCCACCAGGCCCACGGGGAATCAAGAGCAGTCGAAACACTGGTGGTTGCTGCTGGGGAATGACCGGAAACAGCATGGCTGGGCCGCCAGCAAGTGCAGCCGGGTTGGTGCACAGCGCCTTGGTGCCTTCTACAGTACTGAGGCCAAAGCGCGGGTCTTCAAGTTGGGGGTCGCCCGCGCGGTAGGTGACATATGCCACAACACATCCAATTTGGGAGGCGTTTCTGCAGGCTGGCACTTTCTGAAAAGATGCACCAACATCTGAGTTGTTTGGCACCAGCACATTGGTGCCAGGAATGTGGGCTGCAATCAGGCGGTCCAGCAATTCCGGACGGGTTTCAATTTCCTCTGCAATCAAGCGCCGCAGGATGCCTGAACCTTGAGAGTGGCCGACCAAAATGAAACCGCGTCCATTGCTTTGGTTTGCAATGTATTCCTTGAACGCATCAAGCACATCTGCATAGGCCACTTCGCTGGCATTGGGTGCGATGTCTAGGCCACCCAATGCGCCAGTGAACGTGGTGATTCCCAAGGCGGTCAGTGTACGTTGCCGGTACACGGGTGCAAACTGCCTGCACAATTCGCCGTACCGGCCAAACTGAAGCGCCGTGGTCTGTTTTTCCTGCGGACCAGGCAGCAGATCGGAATTGCCAGTCAGGTCCAGGCTGGTGGTGGGGTAAACATAAAAGCAATCTACGGCCGGTTGGCTGGCAGCCTGGTATATCAAGGGCGTGGCGGTACCATCTGCAGCCACGGCAGTGCTGTCAAAATTGCCCTGGCACACATTGGCTGAACCAAACAGGTCGGGGTGACAAAGCCAGTTGCGTGTGCCTGTGTACAGCGCACTTTGGTAACCCACAAATGGATTGGCGCCATTTGCTGAGCCATTGTTTGCGCCGTTGTTTGCGCTGTTCACACCCACCCGGCTGTTACCACCGGCGGTGGTTGAGTTTTCAGTGCAGGCCACAAGCAGCGACATGCTGATGGCCAGGCTGAGTCCGAGTTTGAATACGGGTTTGGTTACGAGTTGATGTATCACAGTGTTCTCCCGTCGCTGCACGTGGCCCCGGTGGCCGTCACTTCAAAGGCCTGGCTGACTCCTTCGAATGCTTGTGGTGAACCTGCAGGCACTGCAACACCCCGGTGTCGAATCCGGTATTGGCCCGCGGGTGTATTGGCCGGTATTTTCCATTCAGCCAAGGCCGTGGATACAAAGCCGGCCAAGGGAACCGGGCTTAGGTAGGGTGTTGGATCAAACGGTTGCCAGCGGAACAACAGTTCAGGCGAACGGTCGTGCGTGAAGCTTTCCCACTCGCCCTTCGCATTCATGCGTTCCACTTCCACTATTGCCAGCCCGCGTGTTTTCATGTTGCGCGGGTGCGCGCTTTGAAACTGTGCGGTGACAGTATTTCCCGCTGCCACCTTCGGGGCAGGCTGAGCCAGTACATCGCCAAATGCTGCGCCGGGTGCCTGGTCAAACGGTATGTAGGGCGGGCGCGGTATCGGGTTGCTGGTTACCGTGCGGGCCGGGCCTGCAGGTGGTTGGGTCTTGTTGCCCGTTGTTGCGGCCAATGACATGGCCAGGCGTCGGCTTTCCTGTTGCACAGCCGCCAGTGTCCATGGGCCAAATTGAACGGATGCGCCTTCGTATTGTTGAATGGAATATTCTTCGCGGGTGGTCAGGTAATTGACATAGTCATTGCTCAGGCCACTGATGATGACCTGGTCGATGCCTTGTGGCTCCAGTACTTCCAGCACTGTCTGGCGAATTCGTCGGCCTGCCATGGTGGTGATTTCCCAGGGCAAACCAAGCACAGCCACATTGCCAATCGTAAACAGCTGGAAGGGCAGTGTGTCATTGCTCAAATTCAATGGGGCACCGAGTACAAACAGCACAGGTTTTTCTGCGTGGCAGGCCAGGTCAGTGCCCACTGGCACCAGATCAAAAGGCAATGCGCTCACATTGCAAAGCGCCGCACCAGCCAAAACCTCGGGAGGCAACTTGCCTGCAGCCAAGGCTGCCAGGTCGCGAGTCAAGCGGCCTGGGTCCAGCCTGTTGTTGCACGTGGCGCCTTCAACGGTTGGGCCTGGCCCGTCTTCCGCACCGGCTCCGAAAGAAACTCCCATGGCTGCAGTGCAGGTTTTCTTGACCGCACTGTTCAATGCGTCTGGGTGCCGCAGCGAATTCAAAATCACCGGGTCAGTCACTTCAACCTGGTCCATCCTGACGTGAAACTGGGCGAAGTTCACCCCGCCGCGTACCATCTGGTTCGCATCGCGGTACAGCGTGAGGGCACGGGCCAGTTGCTTGCTGCCGTTGATTTCAACGGCCTTCAATTCATCTGTTGAGCCACCCCTTTCGGCAAAGGGTTTGTCCTTGAAAAAAACATTCGGGCTGCTGTCGCCTTCGTCGGTTTGGGCAAAGGCGGCCACAAAAGTGTTTTCGCCCGGGGCGGTTTCGTAACGGGTGCCCATGATTTTTTCAAAGGCCAGGGCAGCCCAGCCTTTGTTGTCGGAAGACACAAGCGGGTTGGTGTTGCCCGTGGTCGTGGGGTGCACACCAAACCAGTTGATCTGCCCAATCGGCGTGCCATCGCCACGGCGCAGTTTCAGCAGCGCCATTTCCTTGTTCACATTCTGACTTTCACCGCGCTGGTTCAGTGTCCTGTTTCTTTCTTCCTGAGGGTTCTGGTCATAGGCAATCGCCGAGCGGTTCACGTTGGCATTCAACAGTTCCCCGTTGTTGACCCACAAACGCCCCGGTTCAGGATTGGCTTGCAGGTTGGCATGCGCGCGGCGAATGGCCAACACGATGCCATCCACGATGAAGTTGTAGACCTCTTCGTCATGACCCAGGCGAAACAGGTTGAACGCAGCAAAGTGTGCATAGCCTCCAGGCCCGGCATGGGTGTGGGTGGCATTCAGCATGATGTTTTGTTCATTGTAAAAGCCCGCCAGTTCTGCATCGGCGGCCACCTTGTTCAACACACCTTGTCGAACTGCATGAAAAATCATGCCCAGATCATTCACCACGTACACCACGCGATTGCCATTGCAGGGAGATCCGATGACATAGGCCCTCGAAAACTGGCGTGTGTGCAAACCCAGGCTGGCGTGGGTTGGCGATTCATACCCCATCATCACTGAGCCTGCGGCAGGCCCCGTGATGTCGGCGATGCCTGTGCCCATGGTGAAAGCCGTGTTGTTCCGGCAGGCTCCGCTGTTCAAGCCCGTACTGGGTTTGATCGAATTGCTGGGGGTTTGCGCTGGTTGAAGCGAGGGGCTGTCCAGCCCTTCGCCTATCCGCAGGTTGGGGTCGCTCAGCGCACACCGCAAACCGCTTGTGTCAACAAATTCAGTGTTTGATTGCGTTTCGTTGGGATTGGTCCGGCCACCCGCTTGTGGCGCGTTGTCGTTGTTGCCAAGGCAACCCGCCAGTGCGACAGACGCAATGAGGCAAGCTGCAACCAGGGGTATGCGGATGGTCAAAGTCATGATTCTGCTTTTTTGTGTGGGTGTCTCCTCTATGTATTACTGCGCGGCAGTACCTGCAGATTCAGCCGCCTGACCTGGGCACAAGGCTATGTCGTGTAACCGACACTAGTCACATTGGGTCTGCGGGTCAGACATCTGCCCACTTGCGCAGCAGGTTGTGATAAACGCCGCTCAGGCGCAAGGTTTCAGGGTGATTGGGCCCAAGTTCGCAGCCCAGCGTTTGTATGCTTTGGTCCAAGTCGAAAAGCAGGGCGCGCTGGCTGTCCTCGCGCACCAGGCTTTGCAGCCAGAAGAAGGAGCACAGGCGCTGGCCATTTGAAACAGGTTCCACATGGTGCAGGCTGGTCGCGGAGTACAGCACCATGTCACCGGCTTTCAATTTGACCTCCTGCGCGCCGAACTGGCTTTCAATGACCAGTTCACCACCCTCATACGTATCCGGTTCACTCAAAAACAGGGTTGCCGACAGGTCGGTGCGAATAATCTGCGTGGTGCCAGTTACCGGTCGAATGGCATTGTCCACGTGGGTACCGAAATGTTCCCCGCCCTCGTAACGGTTGAAGAGCGGAGGGTAAATGGTTTTGGGCAAGGCAGCAGAAAGGAACAGGGCATGTTGCCCCAGCTTTTTGAGCACAATGTGCCCAAGCCTGACACTGGTGTCCCCCAGTTCAGGCAACTGGCGGTTGAACTTGACCGCGCCCGACTGCGAGCCGGCTGTGGCTTTGCCATCAATCCAGTCCGCTGCAAGCAGTTCATTGCGCAAGCTGTTCAGCTCAGTGGGTGCCAGTACTTCGGGTATCACGATCAGCATGTTCGGGTGTATTTCCAAAACAATTAAAAAAGCGGGTGCTGGCCAGCAGCACCCACAAGGATTTCAGGCGAGGAATTTTCAGGCGCGGGTCAGAAGTTCATCACCATGGTCACCGTTGCTGAACGGCCTTCGCCCACGTAGGTGAAGGGGGCGCCTGAACGGTAAAGTGCCGTGTAGTACTCTTCATCAAGTGCATTCAGAACATTGAGCCTGAGCTTCAGATCCTGGGAAAATTTGTATTCGGCCATCAGGTCATACACGGTGCTGGACTCAATGCTGTTGCCTGTCACAGGGCCATTGGGTGAGCCACCAAATATTTCGCCCTTGTAAGTGGCGGTGGCTCCGAATGCCCACTGGTCGTTGAGTTGGTAGCGGGTTTGTACATTGGCACTTTTTTCAGCCGTGTTGGGGAAAGGTTGCCCCACTTCAGCCGGTGTATCGGACTGGGTAATGCGCGTGTCCAGTATCGCCACGCCGCTGCTGATGCTCAAGGCCTCGGTCAGCTTGCCGGTGAGGCCCACCTCCATGCCCTGTACCTTCAGTTCACCGACCTGTGTGATGGGGCCACCCCGGCCCATTTGCGACAACACATCCGATTTGGTGATGTCAAACAGCGCACCAGTCAGCAACAACCGGTTGTTCAGGAACTGCCATTTTGTGCCTACCTCAATGCTTCGGTTGCGTTCCGGCTTCAGGCCGTCGCCCGTGCCACACAGGCCGCCGTAGTCGCAACTGGTGGAGTCGAGTTGTTCCCCGCTCGCATTGCTCGAGGTGCTGTAGGACACGTACACGTTTCCGTTGTCCCAGGGCGAGTAGGTCAGGCCCACATGGCCGTTGAGAAAACCGTCGCTGTTCCCACCCCGGGTTGTTCCCTGGTAATCGTTGGGGCCCGTGTAGAACGTGTAGTCGAAAGTGTCATAGCGCAAGCCGCTGAACACCTCCCAATCCTTGTTCAGGGTGGCGGTGTCCAGGGCATACACTGACATGCTGTTCAGGACTATCTCGCTCAGGTTGCTGCCCACCGTGTAGCTGCCCCCTTGCTGTTGCCAGGCATTGTTGTTGGGGTTCAGCGGGTCGCCAGCATTGGGGCTGCGCAGGGCATCGGCGTAGGGAATGTTGATGGCTTCTTCGCGGGAAAACTCCACACCTACCACCACATCATGTTTCACCTGGCCCCAGTCCAGGCTGTTCACCCAGTTGGTCTGGTTGCCGATGTAGGTGTTTTCCTGGTTGCGGTTTTGCGAGCTGGCGCGTGCAAACACGCCGGGCGTGTTCACACCCACCGGGGTACCCGCGGGTGGGGC
>JAIXTE010000030.1 GCA_027484315.1 Burkholderiales bacterium
CTGATTGCGCCGTTGGGGCACTCGGGCTCGCACACGTCACAGTTAATGCATTCATCGGTAATGATTAAAGCCATAACCCGCTTTTTTTACTTGTTGACAACCTGTGCCGGGATCAAGCCCAGCTTCTGGTTCAACCAATGTTCAACCGAAGGAAACACGAACTTGCTGACATCCCCACCCAGTGAAGCAATTTCCCGCACGATGGTGCCAGAAATGAACTGGTACTGGTCGGATGGGGTCAGAAACATGGTTTCCACATCGGGCAATAAATAGCGGTTCATGCCCGCCATTTGAAACTCGTATTCAAAATCGCTCACCGCACGCAGACCACGGATGATCACATTCGCGCTGTTGTCGCGTACAAAGTCTTTCAACAGGCCGCGAAAACCCTTCACTTCCACATTGGGGTAATGGCTCAGCACTTCCCTGGCGATCTGCACCCGCTCGTCCATGGAGAAGAATGGCTTCTTGTTGGGGCTATCGGCCACACCCACCACCAGCTTGTCGAAAATCTTGGCGCCACGGCGAACCAGGTCTTCGTGGCCACGTGTCAGTGGGTCAAATGTTCCGGGATAAACAGCAATGCGCATCGCTGAGCTCCATATGAAAGTTTTTGCGTGATTACTGCTCTATCCCGCTTTGTATCACAGAGCAGGCAGGGCGAACAAATGCGCATGCACTTGGCCTGCTTTTAAATGCCGCAATGCGTCAAGTTTCTCAACACGCAAGGCATTGCACAATGCTGTTTCATCATCGAACAGGTTTTCATGCCACTCGGCGTAAACAAGTCCACCCGGCTTCAAGACGGCAGGCAACAGGGGCAGTGTCGCCAGCATCAGCTCGCTTCGAAATGGCGGATCAAGCGCCACCAGGTCGAAACGCTTGCCTGCGCTCGCCATGCGTTTCAGACTGGCCAGTACATCGGTGGAATCAATTTGAATCTGCGGGGCTGGACCAGATTCGCTTGGCCATTTCGACAACAGGTAAGCGCGGTTGTCGAGCATCTGGGCAAGCACCTTGCGGTGTTGCTCAACCAGTACCACACTTGCTGCACCGCGAGATGCGGCTTCAAAGCCCAAAGCGCCGGTGCCTGCATACAGGTCAAGCACCTCCATGCCTGTGCAATCCTGACCAAGCCAGTTGAACACCGTTTCCCGAACCCGGTCTGGCGTTGGCCTTAAACCTTCAACCTCGGCAATGGGCAATTGGTGCCTGCGCCAGGCACCACCCACAATTCTCAATTTACTCAAGCTTGCCGCCCACCACTACCGTAACCAGCTTGTCCGGATTCACATGTTTGGCAAATGCTTCGCGCGCGCTTTGTACCGTGACCTTGTTGACTTCTGCCGTCCAGGTGTCCAGGTAATCCAGCGGCATGTTGTGCAAGCCCATCATGGAAATGTTGCTGATCAATTTTCCATTGCTGTCGATTCGCAGCGGGAAGCCGCCAACCAGATTTTGCTTGGCTGCATTCAGCTCGGCCTGTGTAGGGCCTTTTTGAATGAAATCAAGCACGGTTTTTCGCATGATGCTAACTGCCTCGGCTGTCGATTCTTTCTTGGTTTGAACGCCAGCCTGGAAGGGGCCTGCATCACCTGACGGCATGAAATAGGAATACGCACTGTAGGCCAAACCGCGTTTTTCGCGAATTTCGTCCATCAGGCGGGAAACAAAACCGCCGCCACCCAGAATGTGATTGGCCACCAGCAAGTCAAAGTAATCAGGTGCACCACGTCGCATGGCGGGCAGCCCCATCACAATGTGACTTTGCGCAGCAGGATGATCAATTTGAATGGTTTGGCCTTTCATGGCCGCCTGCAACACTTGGAAGTCTGTACCTCCCAAGGGGTTGCCTTCCAGCTCGCCCTTGGGCAAGCCAGCCGTCAGTTGATTGGCCAGTGCTTCAGCCTGGGTACGCGTGATATTGCCCACCAGTGACACCACCGCCTTGTTTCCCAGGTAACGGGTTTTGTAGAACTGCTGCACATCGGCCAGTGAAATGGCATTCAAGCTGTTCTCGGACACATGCGTGCCATAGGGATGATTGGGGTACAGAGCGCTGGCAAAGGCGCGGTCAGCCAGCGTGGCTGGCTTGGTGAGCGATTCCTTCAACGCAGCCACAGAGCGTGCATTTTCCCGGGCCAGAATGTCCGCACTGAACACCGGTTTTTGCAGCACGGTTTTCATCAATGCCAGCGCTTTTGAAAACTCAGGCTCGGAAGTGAGGGTGCGCAATTGCACACCCGCCGAGTCGCTGCTGGCACCACCGGAAAACTGGGCACCGGTGTCTGCAAAACCGTCTGCAATGTCATTCTCAGACAAGCCCTCTGCGCCTCGTCCTATCATGTCGCCTGTGGCACTGGCCAAGCCTTCCTTGCCGGCAGGATCAGCCCTGCTGCCTGCTGGGAAATCCACGCGCACGTCCAGCATGGGCAAAGCCTCGGCGCGCATGAACATCACTTTCGCACCGCTGGCTGCGGTCCAGCTTTCTATGGGCAAAGCGGCACTGGCCGGGGTGGCAAACACCGTAGCGGCAGTGGCACCTGCAGCAAACAGTCCGCGAATGAATACTTTGTTTTTACTACTCAACATGGTCGTGCATCCTTGGGGATATCATTCAATGGCAGGTTCAAGGGACAAGTTTCAGTGACTGGTTCTAGTGACTGAGGCCCTTGGGCGGCGCATTCTTCTTGTTCGGGTCAATCGGCAGCGGGTACAGGGTGCCCACCGTCAACTGGTCCAGGTCAAAAAACTTCTGCGCGGCGTACTGCACTTCCTGAGCACTTACCGTTTTAATCTGCTCGATCATCAGGTCAATGTCGCCCACTTCAAAACCAATGGTCACATTCTGGCCAATTTCCACAGCCTGCCCATACACGGAATCGCGCTTGTACACCTGGCTGGCGATCAGTTGAGCCTTCACCCTTGCCAGTTCGGCTTCGCTAACCCCCTCATCGGCCACTTTCTTCACTTGCGCCAACAAGGCTTTTTCCAGATTCTCAACAGTTTGGCCTGCGGATGGCGCGCCATCCAGGTAAAACATCGAAGGTCCACGGCCTGTCATGTCGTAACTGGCACCGGCCTGCAGGGCGATTTTCTGGTTCTGCACCAGTTCGCGGTTCAAGCGCGCACCGGAATAGCCGTCGAGAACTGCGGACAACACAGCCAGCGAGTAAGCGTCGCGATCCTTCAGCACATCATTCAGCTTGGGCACCTTGAAACCCATGATCAGATAAGGGTTCTCGGCTGGTGCTTTCACCTGCACGCGGCGTATGCCTTCCTGCTTAGGTTCTTCCTGTGGTTTTCTTTCGTCCAGTTTTTTGGGCTTGACCTTGCCATAGGTTTTCTCGGCCATGGTTTTGACCTGTGCAGGCTGCACATCGCCCACCACTACCAGCACCGCATTTTGCGGCGCATACCAGGTGTCATACCACTTGCGCGCGTCCTTGTAGGTCATGGCCTGAAGGTCGCTCATCCAGCCAATCACAGGGTAACGGGTCGGGTTGGCCTGAAAGGCTGTGGCCATGAAGGCTTCATACAGCTTGCCCGTGGCCTGGGCGTCGGTGCGGTAGCGCCGGTCTTCCATCACCACCTGGATTTCCTTTTTGAACTCGCTTTCACTGAGCACCAGGTTGGCCATGCGATCGGCCTCAAGCGCCATCACCTTGCTCAAATCCTTGGCTTGCAACTGCTGGAAATACGCCGTGTAATCGCGACTGGTGAACGCGTTGTCGCGGCCGCCCAAGGCAGCCACCGTTTCAGAAAACTCGCCCACCTTCAAGTTCTTCGTGCCCTTGAACATCATGTGCTCAAGCACGTGCGCCACGCCTGTGGTGCCGTTGTATTCGTCGATTGACCCGGCCTTGTACCACACCATGTGAGCCACAGTGGGTGAACGGTGATCTTCTTTCACCACCACACGCAAGCCGTTGTTCAATTTGTATTCGGTCACATCCCCATCCGCAGCATGGGCCAGTGGCACCAGGCTACACAGGGAAAGCGCAACACCGCCAGCAAATGCCGCGAAGCCACAACGCAGTTGAAAACCAGTTTTTATCATTCAAGACACCTTTTACAGCAAACGTCAGTTTTAACGCCAATGGTAGAATAAGTCATTCAACATGTGCGTGTGTGACAGTCGATCACAACGCTTAGTTTCCTTCCTTGGAGTTTTAGATGCAGATTCCCGGTCAAAGACAGGACTGGCTTGGCCGTTTGAAGTCGGGGCTCACCAAGACCCGCTCCGGCCTTAGCTCCATGTTCACCGGTGAAAAGGTGGACGAGGCCTTTTTCGAAGAAATGGAAGAACGCCTTCTGCTGGCCGATTGCGGCCTGCCCGCCACTGAACTGCTGATGCAGAAAGTGCGCGATACCGTGTACCAGAAAAGCCTGACGCGCCCTGAAGATGTACGCATGGTGCTGCGCGATGCGGTCTTCGACCTGCTGCGCCCCCTTGAGACCAGCATGGGTGTTGACCGGGCCCGCCCCTTGGTCATGATGGTAGTCGGTGTAAATGGTGCGGGAAAAACCACCAGCATTGGCAAACTGGCCAACCACTACGCAGAAATTGGTTATTCGGTTCTGTTGGCCGCGGGCGACACCTTCCGCGCTGCCGCACGCGAGCAACTGGATGTGTGGGCTCAACGCAGCAACGTGGATGTCATTTCTGCAGAGGGAAGCGACCCCGGCGCAGTGGCATTTGATTCCGTTCAGGCGGGCATGTCGCGCAACAAGCACATTGTGATTTGTGACACCGCAGGCCGCTTGCCTACCCAGCTTCACCTGATGGAAGAACTTAAAAAGATCAAGAAGGTACTGGGCAAGGCCAAGATGGATGCGCCGCATGAAATTGTGCTGGTAGTCGATGCCACCAACGGCCAGAACGCCCTGCAGCAAATCAAGGCATTCAATGAGGCACTCACATTGACTGCGCTGGTAGTCACCAAGCTGGACGGCACGGCCAAGGGCGGTATTCTGGCTGCCATGAGCATGAGCACCCGCGTGCCAGTGGCCTTCATTGGCGTGGGAGAAAAACTGGGCGATCTGCGCCCATTCAGCCCCCGCGAATTTGCCAATGCACTGGTAGGTATTGATACTGAGGGAAACCAAACCCCATGATCCAGTTCAAAAACGTCAGCTTGAAATACGGTACCCACGCCGCCCTGAAGGGGGTCAATTTTCAGTTGCCCAAGGGCTCATTCACCCTGCTGGAAGGACATTCCGGTGCGGGCAAAAGCTCGATCCTCCGCCTACTGGCCACGTTCGAGCAGCCCAGCAGTGGGGACATTCTGCTTGGGAAGAGCTCAATTGCCAGGCTGAACCGCCGCGAACGTGCCCATTACCGCCGCAGCGTGGGCTACACCGGCATGGACGTACAACTGCTGCAGAACCGCACCTGCTTTGACAACGTGGCGTTGCCCCTGCGCGTGGTGGGTTTGAGTGAAAGTGACATTCAAGCCCGCGTAAAAGCGGCGTTGGCCCGTGTGGGCCTGAGCCACACCGACCGCATGCTGCCCAGCGAACTCTCGGGCGGGCAACAACTGCGGCTGCAAATTGCACGCGCAGTGGTCAACCGCCCTGCCCTGGTGCTGGCCGATGAACCCACCGCACAGCTGGACGATGAATCGGCAGCACGCGTGGTCGGGCTGCTGGAAGAATTCAACCAGGCTGGCGTTACCGTGATTGTGGCCACACACGAACCTCACAGATTCAATCGGATTACCCACCGCCTGAAACTGGGCGAAGGTGCTGTGCTGCCCGCACCCGCCGACCTGACGCACGGTGGCGAACGCGAAGCGGGTGTGCAAACCTTTTCCAAAGACTTTCTGAACAAGGCCTACGGGGCTTGATCGCTTACTGATCATCTAAAGCAAGAGACAACACATGCGTTGGTTACGTTTGCAGTGGTTTTCAATTTCCGCCGGTTTGAAGCTGTGGCTGGATGAACCGTTTGGTCACCTGTTCAATGCCTTGGTTCTGGCTATTGCGCTGGCCATGCCCTGGACGATTGCCCAAGGCCTGAATGCGATTGTACCCAGCATGGACCGCTGGGTCGGTGACCCCGAAGTCAGCCTGTACTTCAAGCCCGATGCATCACTGGATTCCGTGAAAAGCGCTGCTGCTCAGTTGAAACGCGACTTCGACCTGGACAGCGTGAATATTGTGACGCCCGAACAGGCCATGGAAAAACTGCGCACGCAAAGTCAAACGCCCGACTTGGCGGCAGCACTGCCTGACAATCCGCTGCCCTACACGGTGGTCGTGGTGCTGGAAGTGGACGCCACAACCAACACGCAAGCCATTGAACAGAAGATTGCCCAGTGGCAGCAATTCACGGGGGTTGAACATGTGCAGTACGATGCCCAATGGGTACGCCGGCTGCAATCGGTGCTCAATGGTACGCAGATCATTGCAATTGCCCTGGCTGTGCTGATCGCAGGCATGGTGCTGGTGGTGACATTCAACACAGTGCGCCTGCAGTTGATTCGCAACCAAGCCGAAGTGCATGTATTGAAATCGCTGGGCGCAACCGACACCGAAGTGGGTCGACCCACCCTGTGGTGGTCAGTCAGCCTTGCGCTGGTGGCTTTTGGCCTGGCCTACGCGGTGGTGAGCAGCGCCATGAGCCTGGCCGATGACGCTGCCGGGCAGTTCATTCGTGAATTTGACCGCGACTTCCGCTTTGAACAGCCCAGCGGCATTACTGCGCTGGGCATGATCCTGGTGTGGGTGGTACTGGTGATGCTGGGTGCTTGGGCATCCGTGAAAAGTACGGTAATGCGCATTCACTAATTTGGGAAGACCGTTGTAAGGTCTAGCCCGTTAGTAATTCAATATGAAATTGCGTACACCTTTCGTCCATTCCGGTGGATTCACACGGAAGGTGTCCATCAACTTCTTGTTGTTCAAGACCGAGTACGCCGGGCGTTGCGCAGCAAAATTCATATCGGCTGTTTTTGCGCGTTCAATCATCGGCATGCGCTGAACAATGCCCTGCTTGTGGGCGTGCTCAATGGCCAGGCAAGCATAATCAAACCAGGTTGTTACACCTGCAGCACTGGCGTGGAAAATTTCGCCGCTTGGAATTTCTGATGGAAAATCAGGCAGAAATGATGGTGCCAATTTACCCTGTATTTTGTAGCGGTGCATGGCCACCACACCAGCCACACTCAAACCCAGCTCAGCCAGCCAGTTTGCAGGCGTGGGCGCGCCGGTTTGGTCATCTACCACCTTCAGGGTGTCGCGCTCCTGGGCCAGTTTGATCATGGTTCTGCAAAAGTTGCCGCCCCGCTGGCCATACACCCAGCTGGTGCGGAACGCTACCCAGTTGCCCCCTACTTCCTTCAGGTACTTCTCGCCCTCCAGCTTGGACTTGCCGTAAACGCTCAAGGGGTTGGTCGGGTCATTTTCTGAATAAGGCTGGCTGGCTTTGCCGTCAAACACGTAATCGGTGCTGTAGTGCACCAGGGCCACACCTTGCTTCTTGCATTGCTCGGCCAACACGCCCACTGCCGTGGCATTGATGGCATGCGCCAATTCGGGTTCCGTTTCAGCTTTTTCGACGTTGGTGTAGGCTGCCGCGTTGATAACCACGTCGGGCCGAACATCTTTCAGCGCATTCACCAAGGTATCGGGTTTGCTCAGATCTGCTTTGTCTCGGCCATAGCTGACCAATGCATCCATGGTTTCCATCAAGGCCGGTTTGGCATGTTGACCAATCGTGTGGCCAAGCTGGCCCTGTGCGCCAAGCACGAGTACGCGAATTCCCAAAGCGAAGTTCTCCTGAACACTGATGCGATAGTTTAACTGAAGCGCGATGAGCGCAAGGGTTGTGCAGTCACTGCCTGTGCTAGTGGCTGGATCAGTATCTGTGCTGCTGGCCGAATCGGCGCGAATCCCAATCGATCGCCAGAAAACCTGAATTCCCCTTATTGAATACACACTGACTCACCTCGCTTGGCAAAACAATGGCCAAGACTCGGTGTCGGCTTTTCGCCGACCGTGGCGTGTGCACTCAAACGGGCAGGTTTTCTTGAAGGCGAAGCGATTTGGACAGCGCTACCGATTGGGCCTGAGCCCAGCGGTAAGCACTTGTGGCATCAGCGAGTCGCTGGTGCCGATTCAGACCAACTCTGCGGTGGAGTTGCCCGTGCCGCAAACGCAGCCAACTCAGCAGCAGGTTTGTACGGTTTCGCGCATACAACCAACTTGGCAGCGGGTTTGCGAGACTCCGCCAATTGAGCCAATTCAGCAGTGGGTTTGCCCGTCCCGCACATTCAAGAAAACCGCCCCGGTTGAATTCATTCGCAGCGTTCGGCGTTGGCCGACACCGAGACTCGGCCATGTTTTTTGCCGAGCTCGGTGAGCAAGAATGAATTCAACAAGGGAACAAAGCGGTTTTCTGGGCGGTATCGGGCAACCCTACTGAGTTGGCGAAGTGGGCAGAACAATGAAACCCTGGTGACCTGGCCAAGAGGGCGGCACCGGACAACCCTGCTGAATTGGCTGCAGAGTTGGAATCAAGCAACCCCGCCGAGTTGACTGCATAGGCACTCACCGTGCCGAGGTCACCTCGGCCACCCACGCCTGGTTGGCCAAATACCATTGCACTGTTTTGCGAATACCAGTTTCAAATGTTTCAGAAGGCTTCCAGCCAAGCTCACGCTCAATTTTGCGCGCATCAATTGCGTAGCGCCTGTCGTGTCCGGGGCGGTCGGTAACAAAGGCAATTTGAGTGGCATACGACACACCATCTGCGCGCGGGCGCAACTCGTCCAGCAACTTGCAAATCAGGTTAACAACGTCCAGGTTGGCTTTTTCGTTCCAACCACCGATATTGTAGGTTTCACCGACAGCACCATTTTCAAGGACGGTACGGATTCCGCGGGTGTGGTCCTCGACGAACAGCCAGTCCCGAATCTGCTGCCCATCGCCATACACTGGCAGCACTTTGCCTTTCAATGCATTCATGATGCACAGGGGAATCAGCTTTTCAGGAAAATGGTATGGGCCATAATTGTTGCTGCAATTGGTGGTCAGCACAGGCAAGCCATAGGTGTGGTGCCAGGCCCGCACCAAGTGGTCGCTGGCCGCCTTGCTCGCGGAATAAGGGCTGTTGGGCTCGTACCTGTTTGTTTCTGCAAAAGGCGCATCATCCTTGGCCAGCGTGCCATACACCTCATCGGTACTGACATGCAAAAAGCGGAAGTCCGCCTTTTCTGCCCCTTGCAGACCATTCCAGTATTCACGAGCACATTCCAGCAAACGGTAGGTGCCCACCACATTGGTTTCAATGAATGCACCTGGCCCTAAAATGGATCGATCCACATGGCTTTCAGCAGCAAAATTCAGAATGGCACGGGGCTTGTGCTTCTCCAGAATCTCCCGCACCCGGTCTACATCGCCAATTGAACCATGCACGAACACATGGTGGGGATTCTGTATCGCCTTCCCAAGCGTGCTCAAATGTCCGGCATAGGTCAGCGCGTCCAGGCTTACCACAGGCTCGTCACTGTGCTCAAAGTGCTGTCGCACAAAACACGAACCAATAAAACCTGCTGAGCCACTCACAAGTAAAGTCATAATTACTCTGCCAATTGCTTAGAATAAAACCTGAAAAAAGAAAACGCAGCTGAACTTACAATAACGAAGTTGGGCCACAACACGCCCTGAGTAATTATTACAGGGTTGAGCCCTATTTACCTCTAACTGGACAAAAGCATGACCATCAAAGGAACACAAATCACACGCCTGGCTTTCCTCGCAGCTTCTGCTTCATTGGCCGCCGCATGTGTGGCCATCGTACCAACACCGGGAAATACAGCGGACGGCTCAGAAAACAAGAGCGCACCTCCTGCCACACTCTGCAATATTGAAGGCAAACAGGTTCAAGACCTGTCAGACGGCACTACAAAAGCGACCATTACCCAGTCTTGCGAAGAAACCGTGGTGTTTATTCAAAACCTGCATGACAAACACCCAAAGCGCTGCCGAGTTCTAACAGGCGGTCAAGTCACTGAACTCTACATCATGCCTGGTGAAAGCCGAACAGTCAGCCAGAAGGGGGCGGTTGAACGCAGCGCTGTGCAAGTGGGTTGTGTCAACGACTGGAATCGCAGCAAATAACGTATTTGGCTTAACCCGAACTAGGGGGGATTTACCCCCCTAACCCCATGTTTTCCGCAAGTCACTCTGCTCCAGAATCAAATCATTCATCGAATGTATTCAGGAGTTATTTGCCATGCGGCTTTTCGGAAATTCAAGTCAGAACCAGATTCTCGACCAAACGATTGATGCGGTTGTCAGTATTGACGAGAAAAACCGGGTGACCTATTACAACGCCGCTGCCGAAAAGCTGTGGGGTTACACCGCCGACGAGGTCATTGGCCAGAACGTGAAAATGCTGGTGCCACAAGCAATACAAGGCAAGCATGACGACTACGTCAACACCAACAGAAGCACCGGGCAAGACAAAATCGTGGGCACATTCCGCGAAGTTGAGCTTGAAAGAAAATCCGGTGAAACAATCTGGGCTTCATTGAGCCTTTCAAGGGTTAAAACCGGCAACAAGATTTGTTACACCGCATTTGTGCGCGACATTTCTGCCGAGCGCAATGCACGCGAGCAAATCAACCAGACACTTGAACAAACCATTGATGCAGTCGTCACGATTGACGCCCGCAACAACGTCACTTTCTTCAACAAGGCTGCTGAGCAACTTTGGGGTTATAGCCGGGACGAGGTGCTGGGCAAGAACGTGAAGATGCTTGTACCAGTTCAGCTTCAAGCCAACCACGACAACCTGGTGAATGCAAACCGCACCACCGGCGTTGACAAAATTGTGGGCACCAGTCGCGAGGTTCGCATTGAACGCAAAGACGGTCGCGTGGTGTGGGGTGGCCTGTCATTGTCGAAACTGCGTGTGGGTGACGACATCATGTACACCGCATTCGTCAAAGACGTCACTGCAGAAGTTTCGCAACGCGAGCAATTCCGTTTGCTTTCGCTGGTGGCCAACGAAACTGACAACTCGGTTGTTATCACCAATGCGGAAGGTTTGATTGAATACGTCAACCCAGGATTTGTGGCCTTGACTGGTTACAAGCTGGACGAAGTTCGTGGCAAAAAGCCGGGACATATTCTGCAAGGCAAGGAAACATCACCTGAAACTGTTCAAAAAATTCGTGACAAGCTTCGCTGCCGGGAAGCCTTCTATGACGAAATTCTGAACTACGACAGGCATGGCAAACCGTACTGGATTTCGCTGGCTATCAACCCGGTTTTCGATGCGAAAGGTGTGCTTTGCCAGTTCATCTCGATCCAGGCCAACATCACTGAAACAAAAACCCGTTCAGTTGAATTTGACATTCGTCTTGAGGCTATTCAGCGTTCAAACCTGGTGCTGGAATGGAATGCCAATGGCGACATTGAGATTGCCAACAACCTTTTCAAAAACTTGCTGGAAGCCAAGTCGGCCAGTGATTTGCATCAGCCTGAAAACAAGCTGGACAAAGCTGTCAGCACTACAGAACTGACAAGGCTACGCAAGGGTGAAGCGGTCAGCACCGAACTGGCCTTCAAAACCGCAAGTGGCGGTGCTGTGTTTGTTGCTGCCACCTTGACACCCATCGCGGGCTTTGATGGCAACATCAAACGCATCGTGATGTATGGCGGCGACATTACAGCGCGCCGCCGAACCATCGAGGAAACCAATCAGGCCATGCGCGATGTGTTGAAGGTCAGTGATCAGATCGGTTCGATCGTGGGAACCATTGACGGCATTGCCTCCCAAACCAACTTGCTGGCCTTGAACGCAGCCATTGAAGCAGCACGGGCTGGCGAGGCCGGCCGTGGCTTCGCCGTGGTGGCAGATGAAGTACGGGGCCTTGCACAACGAAGTGCCTCAGCCGCGTATGAAATTTCAAACCTGGTGGGCGAAACGAAAAAGAAAGTGGAAGGACTTGCCAAGTCACTTTCCGAACTGGACGCCAAACAGGCCGACGAAGGTTAACCCCTCGGGGGGTCAGGCTTGGTCTAACTGACTTTTTTTCAGTTCGACGTTGCGTTCGGCCCCCAGTATGTTCAACAACACAATCACGCGATGGTCGCTTTTTGCTGAAGCAATTGTGCCCATCAAACCTTCAAATGGCCCCTCGGCCACGCGTACCACGCCGCCTACCTGCAATGCATTTGATTGTTGAAGGTCAATCACGCAGTCAGTATCAGTCTGCCTGTTAATCACATCAATCAACTCATTGGGTACCGTGGACGCTTTTCCACCAAACTTCACCAGATCAATACAGCCCTTGGTTGAACGCAATTTGGAAAAATCATCCACCCCGGTTTCCAACCGTACAAACATGTACCGTGGAAACAAGGGCTCGAGCACGGCCACACTGCCTTGCCCGGCTTTTCGTTTCTGAAGGCGTGCACGTGGGTACAGCACCGTGTAATTCTGGCGCTGCAGGTTTTCAAGGGCCACCGATTCCTGCCGTGGCTTGGTGTACATCACATACCACTGGGCCATTATTCCAGCTCCGTGAATCCGATACCTTGTGCGTCCTTGGCTGACAATGTGGGCGCTGCAATGCCAGCCTGTTTGAATGGCCAATCAATGTTCAATACCGGGTCATTCCAGGCCATGCAACGCTCGTGTTCAGGGCTGTGAAAATCGGTCACTTGGTAGTTGAGGATAGCCTGGTCAGACAAGGTCAAAAACCCGTGCGCGAAGCCTGCTGGGATCCACAACTGGGCATGGTTCGTCGCGCTCAATTCACAACCAAACCACTGCCCGAAAGTTTCAGAATCTGCACGCAGGTCAACCGCAACATCAAAAACAGCACCCATGGCCACCCGCACCAGCTTTCCCTGGGCTTTGGGCGATTCCTGCCAGTGCAGGCCGCGAAGTACACCTTTGCCTGACAGCGATTCATTGGTTTGAACAAAATCGGGTTGCAAACCGGTCAGCTGTTTGAATGTTTTTGAATTGAAGCTTTCAAGAAAATACCCGCGACTGTCTTTGTAAACATTGGGGGTCAGTACCAGCAAGCCTTGCAGGGGGGTTGGTTGGCAGTTCATGTCTCATGTTTTGTAATTGATTCAAGCGCAATATTGAGGCTTTCTGCGGCTTGCATCAAGACAAACTAGAGCAGTTGTGCGATGCGACCAAAAACAGCAACCCCCTGGGCTACTGCCTCCAGCTTTTCATGCGGGGTGGGCAAGCCTGAAACTTCCCGCTGCAACCGCTGCACAATGGACGCCAAATCTGGCAACTGGGCTTTGGACTTTTCCGTCAACTGGCTGAATTTCGCATGCTCGGCATTCACCAAGGCCAGGTAGGCCGCAGAAAGCGACTGCTGGTGCTGCTTGCGTTGCTCGACAGTCAGGGTATCAATGCCGATTAAGTAAAGCTGGGCAAAAACCTGTTCGATGTTGGTGCGCAGCGTCTTGAATTCTTGCTCGTTCATGGTTGGTTTGCCGCCTGCAGGTTGGAGTTGATCTGATCAAGGGTGGCACGCAGGTGGTCAAGCCCGCCTTGCCCGCGTAGCACATCGACCCACGCCTGCTGCATGATCAGGCTGGCTTGGCGGGCTTGTTCCAGCAAAGCAATGGTGGCTGGGCGCTTGATGTCTGCAATCCAGGCTTTTTTCCAGGCCTCGGGCAGTTTTTTCTCGCCCACAAATGGTTTTTGAACCTTCTCGCGGTATTCCACCTGCCGGGCCAGTGTCTCCCGTTGTGTAACCCATTGAATTTGCTCCTCCAGAACAAGCTGGTTCAAAAGCAGCGCCTGCCCAATGGTGTCTGCATCACGAACCAACACAGCTTTTACTTCCGCGCTGTGCTTCCAATCGGCAACATGCTCGGCAAGCCCCGCCATTGCCTCTTTGCTGACACGGGGTATTCCGCCCAGGTCAGGCGACTTGTTCAAGGCCTCAACCAGTTTTTTCAAGGACCTTGAAGTACCCGCGCTTGTGTCGCCTTTGGCCAATGCCTCCAGCTCAGCAAAATACAAGGCTTGCGTGTCGAAATACGTGCCCAGTCCATCCAATAACCGAGCACGCTCACGCATGGCATCCGTGTGAAGCTGCAAGGTGGCAGTGTCTCGAGGCAATTCAGGCAGCAGGTCGGCGGTGAACTCAAGCGAATGATCCAGCGCGAAGGTATTCACCTTCTTCAGGGTTTCGGTGTACTGCCTGCCTGTTTTGGCCACGCCTTCCAGTTGTATCGGCGTTTTGCTGGCGCATGCTGTAGTGGCCAATACAGCCAGACAAAGTGCAAGTCGTTGAAATAGCAGGGACAAAAAAACCTCCGGTTTGTGCGCTGTGTCTCTGAGGCAGAGAAGTGGCACACAATTTACCGGGGGTTAGGCGGGGGTGAAAAGCGCTTGGATGGGGGGTGCGTCAGGCCCTGCCATACACGTCGTCAAACCGAACAATATCGTCTTCTTCCAGATAGTCTCCGCTTTGAACTTCAATCATGACCAGGTCCATGACACCCGGGTTCAGCAAACGATGCCTGTTACCCGCTGGCACGTACGTGGATTCGTTCTTGCGTACTAAAAACACATTGTCGCCATTGGTTACTTCAGCTGTACCACTGACCACGATCCAGTGTTCACTGCGATGGTGGTGCATTTGCAGGCTCAACTTGCCGCCAGGCTTCACTTCAATCCGCTTGATCTTGTAGCCGTTGGAATCTTCAAGCACGGTGTAGGTACCCCATGGGCGGTGCACCGTGGGGTGAAAATTTACCAACTCGCTGCCCTGTGCTTTCAATATCTCCACTACTTTCTTCACATCCTGCTGGCGGCTTTTGTCAGCAACCAACAGTGCATCCGGGGTATCCACAATCAGCAGGTTGTCCACACCCAAGGTGGCCACAACCCTGTCGCTCAAGCGCACGTGGGTATTGGTGCTGTCCATTGAAATCAACTGGCCTGTGCCTTCCTGTTGCACGGTATTGCCTTCCGCGTCGGATACGCACTGGCCTGCCAATGCCCCCCAGCTTCCAATGTCGCTCCATTGAAAGCGTGCAGCCACCACCGCCACGTTGCTGGCTTTTTCCATCACTGCGTAATCAATGCTGATATCAGGCAGTTTGGCAAATTCTTCGCTGTCGAAGGTAAAAACACTGCCCTTGGCCTTGGGGGTATTGTTCTCGGTTGCAGCGGCCCACACCGCCTTGGCTTGAGCGGCCACAGTGGGCTCGTTTTGCTCCAGGGCCTGCAATAAATCGCCCGTGCGCAGGGCGAACATGCCGCCATTCCACACATACTGGCCACTCGCCAGGTATTCAACCGCCAACTCAAGTTTGGGCTTTTCGACAAAGCGCTTTACCGCAAACGCGCCATTTAACTCATCCACCGGCGCGCCTTGCTGTATATACCCAAAGCCGGTTTCAGGGCTGCTTGGCGCAATGCCGAAACAGGTCAACCAACCCTTGCGCGCAGCCGCCACAGCGTTTTGAGCCACCGCTACAAATTCTTCAATCGGGTTGATGAGGTGGTCTGCCGGTAACACCAGCAGTACAGGGTTTTCATCGGGGTAACGGGCTTGTGCCCACTGGGCAGCCAAGGCAATGGCTGGTGCTGTGTTGCGACCTTGGGGTTCAAGCAACTGGTGCAAAGCCAGGTTGTCCCCTTCACTTTTCAAGACAGGCAAGCATTCGTCTTGCAGCAAGAATTGGTAGCTCTCGTTGCTCACCAGCAAAATATTTTCTGACAATTCGGCCTTGGCCACCCCCGCCGCGCGCCGCACGGTTTGAGCAATCAGGCTTTCTGGGCCAACCTTCAGAAATGGCTTTGGAAAGTTCTTCCGTGACAAAGGCCACAAGCGCGTGCCTGCGCCGCCACACAGAATTACTGGAATTACCCGGTTGGTGATTTTCATTTTCGTCTCGTCAATCAAGGTTTTTTTGTAAAGCAAAGCCGAAGAGCTTGCACATCCTTAATTGGTAACAAGAGAGGAATATCGCGTTCCACCTGATCGAACATGAATTGACGCTGTTTATGGCGTAGTTCGTTGAACAACATGATTCGCCCCCCATCTGCGCTGTCGTTTTGATCCTACCCCAAACGCACCCACTTCGGGGGATAAACGGGTCGTTTGAGAGGAGTTAACCTCTTTGTTCAAGCTTTAACAAATCCTTGATGTTCATAAGATGTATTTGCGCATGCTGATCGTTGTACAGCAGGGCGGTAGCGTGCTTAAACCATCACGACATGACCAGCAGACAATCAAAAATCCAAGAAGACACCAATTACCGCGTCATGCGCCTTCTGGAGCAAAACCCAGACCTGACACAGCGCGAGCTTGCAGAAAGGCTAGGTGTTAGTGTGGGTGGCTTGAATTACTGCCTAAAGGCGCTGATTGATAACGGACTTGTGAAAATGCAGAACTTTGCAACCAGTAAAAACAAGTTTGGATATGTGTATGTACTAACGCCACGTGGAATCAGACAAAAAGCACTGCTTACCAGCCAATTTCTGAAAAGAAAAATGGAAGAGTACGACGCACTGAAAACAGAAATAGAGAATTTGAAAAGCGAAGTTTCAAAGAAGTAGCCCCTCCGCTCTACCTGGCCCCAAACGCCACAACTTGACGAGCAGTTTATGCACACGATCAACGACTCGAAACTACCCACCCCCATGAATATCAAGAATATTGAACTGGCCATTATTGGTCTCGGCTATGTGGGCCTACCATTAGCAGTTGAATTTGGGCGCAAGCGAAAGGTTGTTGGCTTTGACATCAACACACTTCGAATCCATGAGCTTGCCAATGGCGAAGACAACACCTTGGAGACAACCCGGGAAGATTTAGCCGCGGCAGAGGGTTTGAAATTCACAACCAAACAGAGTGATTTGGCCAGTTGCAACTGCTATATCGTCACAGTGCCAACGCCGATCGACGAGTACAAACAGCCGGATTTGACCCCCTTGATCAAAGCCAGTGAAACTGTGGGGAAAGTGCTGAAGAAAGGGGATATCGTGATTTATGAATCCACGGTGTACCCAGGTTGTACCGAGGAGAAATGTGTGCCTGTTCTGGAACAGTTTTCAGGCCTCATATTCAACAAGGATTTTTACTGCGGTTACAGCCCCGAGAGAATCAACCCGGGCGACAAAGAGCACAGGGTCACCAGCATCAGGAAAGTCACTTCTGGCTCGACACCTGCTGTCGCGGAACTCATCGACCTACTTTACAACGAGATTGTTCTGGCTGGTACCCACAAGGCCGAGAGCATCAAGGTGGCGGAGGCTGCCAAAGTCATTGAAAACACCCAGCGTGATTTGAATATTGCACTGATCAATGAACTGGCGGTGATCTTCAACAAAATGGGAATTGACACCGAGTCTGTGCTTAAGGCTGCTGGTAGCAAATGGAATTTTTTGCCGTTCAGGCCGGGCCTGGTGGGGGGGCATTGCATTGGTGTAGATCCTTACTACCTCACCCACAAGGCACAGGCCATTGGCTATCACCCTGAAATCATTCTGGCTGGTCGCAGGCTAAACGACAGCATGGGGGGCTACGTGGTCGCCCAACTGGTAAAAGCCATGACAAAGAAGCGCATCCAGGTGGACGGCGCCAAAGTACTTGTCATGGGGCTGACATTCAAGGAGAACTGCCCCGACCTGCGCAATACACGGGTTGTCGACATTGTCAGTGAACTCAAGGAATACAACTGCCTGGTCGATGTTTACGACCCATGGGTTAGCACTGAAGAAGCCGACTCCGAATATGGCTTAACACCAGTTTTGGAGCCAGCAAAAGGCGCTTATGACGCAATTGTCCTGACTGTGGCACATGAACAATTCAAGTCAATGGGTGCGACTGCAATACGCGCACTTGGGAAACCAGATTCTATTTTGTACGACCTGAAATACATTCTTTCAGCACAAGAATCGGATCTAAGGCTGTAATTGTGGACGCGTACGACACATTAAAAATACAACTAAAGGCCAGTCCTAAAATCTGGCTGATCACCGGAGCAGCCGGCTTTGTGGGCAGTAACCTGCTCGAAGCACTGCTTGAACTGGATCAACAGGTTGTAGGTCTGGACAATTTCAGTACCGGCCACCAACGCAATCTTGATGAAATAAAAAAATCTGTGACACCCGCCCAATGGCAAAGGTTTCGATTTCAAAATGGTGATGTTCGTGATTCAGCCACCTGTGAGAAAGCATGCGAGGGTGTTGATTACATACTTCACCAGGCAGCGCTCGGTTCAGTGCCTAGAAGTATCGAAAACCCGGTTGCCACTAACCAGACCAATATCAACGGCTTTCTGAATATGCTGGTTGCAGCACGGGATGCCAAAGTGAAACGGTTCGTATATGCAGCCAGCAGCTCCACTTATGGTGATCACCCAGACCTGCCAAAAATTGAACACCGGATTGGAAAGCCTTTGTCGCCTTACGCCGTGACAAAACTGGTCAACGAGTTATATGCCGATGTGTTTGCCAACACCTATGGCTTCAAGACAATCGGCTTGCGCTACTTCAATATTTTCGGCAGACGCCAAGACCCCAATAGCGCCTACGCTGCAGTAATTCCGAAATGGATACACGCCATGATCAACAATTCGCCGGTCTATATCAATGGAGATGGCGAAACCAGCCGCGATTTTTGTTACATCAAGAATGCAATTCAAGCCAATTTGCTGGCAGCAACAACAGAAAATGACAGTGCAACCAATCAGGTTTATAACGTGGCCGTAGGCGATAGAACTTGCCTGAACCAGCTTTATGAGCACCTGCGCAATTTCCTGGTGGACCAATTTCCGCATTTGCAGGAAGCCAAAGTAATTTACCGGGATTTCCGTGCAGGTGATGTTCGACATTCGCTGGCCGACATCTCAAAAGCGAGAGAGCTGCTTGGCTACGAGCCAAGCCATCGAATCGTTGAAGGCATTAAAGAAGCACTGGAATGGTATGTTGGTTACCTCGGCGGGAATAGAATGGAGACGTGGCCTGCGCAACAACAGCAGGCAAAGCCGAATTCCCGGGGAGATATAGCGTGACGACAACCAGCATTCATCGAAAAGGAATCATTCTCGCCGGCGGGTCTGGCTCAAGGCTTTACCCTGTTACCCAGGCATTCAGCAAACAGCTGATGCCGGTTTATGACAAGCCGATGGTGTACTACCCACTCAGTACCTTGATGCTCAATGGCACCCGCGATGTACTTTTGATCAGCACCCCACAAGACACGCCACGGTTTGCTGAATTATTGGGCGACGGCAGCCGCTGGGGAATGAATATTCAGTACGCAGTACAACCCAGCCCCGACGGGCTGGCTCAGGCGTTCATCATAGGCCGTGAATTTTTAGGAAACCAGCCTTGTACATTGGTACTCGGGGACAACATTTTTTACGGTCACGATTTTGTGAGGCTGCTTAGTAACGCCAATTCCCGCACCTCGGGGGCAAGCGTGTTCGCCTATCATGTACAAGACCCTGAGCGCTACGGAGTTGTGAATTTCGACGATCAGCAGCGTGCGCTTACGATCGAAGAAAAACCGGAGAATCCGAAAAGTAACTATGCAGTTACAGGCCTGTACTTTTACGACAAACAGGTTTGCGACATTGCCTCTGACATCAAACCATCCGCTCGCGGTGAACTTGAAATCACTGATGTGAACAAGCGCTACCTTGAACAGGGCGAGCTTAACGTCGAAATAATGGGCCGAGGCTTCGCCTGGCTGGACACGGGTACGCACGACAGTCTTCTGGAAGCAGCAAGCTACATTGCGACGCTTCAGAAACGCCAGGGTCTGCAAGTGGCTTGCCCAGAAGAAATTGCGTATCGTCAAGGCTGGATTTCAGCAGAAGACCTTCTAAAACTGGCCGAGCCATTGAAGAAAAATGGCTATGGGCAATACCTGCTTAACCTTTTAAAGTGAACTCAGACCCCTTGCCCAATTCCCATACGATTTTGCATGTGCTGGGCTGGGATAGAAAATTTGTGTCCCCGTTTGTTGATTTCATCAATCAACATTTTGAAAGCAGCCAACACGCATTTTTGATTCATGGTGCTGAAGCCACGCAAACAGGTATCAAACATGCGAATGTGACACATTGCCCAAGCCTGTTAAGAAATATCGGAAGTGTGCTCGCGGCGATACGGAAATCCAGAAAGATCATCATCCACGGCCTGTTCAGTTCTCACCTGCTATACATTCTGGCCATTCAGCCATGGATGCTCAAGAAATGCCACTGGACCATGTGGGGCGGCGATTTGTACATTCACAACAGCCCAGTAAAAAACTGGCGCTGGAGAAAAAACGAATGGTTGCGACGCTTTGTGATTTCGCGCTTGGGCCACTTGATAACCCAGATCGAAGGGGATTTTGAACTGGGACAACGCTGGTACGGTGCGAAGGGACGGTGGCAGGAATGCTTCATGTACCCCACCAATATATTCAGGGATCAAGACAGGCAACTCAAGCCACACACTGAAGTCAATATCTTGCTGGGCAACTCGGCCACGGTAAGCAACAACCACCTGGATGCAATAGAAAAGCTGCGACCTTACGCAGAAAATAATATTCGGATTTATTGCCCCCTTTCCTACGGCGACAGCCAGTATGCAGACCAAGTCGAGCACACCGGAAAAGCAGTTTTTGGAAAAAAGTTTATCGCACTTCGGGACTTCATGCCCTACGGGCAATACCTCGAACTGCTCGACAGCATTGACATCGGCATATTCAACCACGACCGGCAACAGGGCGTTGGCAATATCGTCGCACTGTTGGGCTTGGGTAAAAAGGTTTACATCCGCAGCAACATCAGCTCCTGGGGCCACCTTCAGTCGATCGGTGTTGAAGTGTTTGATAGCAGCCAGATCAACATTCAACCACTGCAGCAACCATTCATTCAGAGCAACATACGACGAATTTCCGATTACTACTCGGAGCCAAACCTGATCGCTCAACTAAAAACAATTTTTTTATGAAAAAAATCGTATTCCTCGTTTCAGGCGGCGGTGGAAACCTCAAGTTTTTTGATTTGGCCATTGAACACCTGAAACTTGAAGGTCTTTGCTTGAGTGTAATTGCAGACCGTGACTGCGGCGCCATCGGATATTCAAAAAAAAATGATATCCCACACAAGATCATTGCTTACAAGAGAAGCGACAAGCTAGAACTCCAGAAGGCACTTCAGGAGACAGCGCCCGACCTGATCGTCACAAACTGGCACAAAATCATCGACGAAGATACTGTGAATCAATACGCAGGAAAACTGGTAAACCTGCATTATTCGCTGCTGCCAGCCTTTGGCGGCCTGATAGGCACTGAACCAATCAGCCAGGCTTACGCTCAAGGCTGCAAGTTCATCGGGCCTACATGTCATTGGGTTGACGTTGGCGTGGATACAGGTGCCATTCTGGCGCAGGCAGTGTTCACAACCGATCGAAGTATGGATGAATCAATACAGTTGATGTTCCAAAAGGGTTGCCTGATTCTTTTCAACACGGCCATGCGCCTTCTCCATCAGGACGCTGATCGAGCTCCAGACCTTTCGGATGAATTCCATCCACCCTTGATATACGGGGAAGATCTGTTCGATGAAGGGTTCTGGATGAGGGTTGCAACAGCATGAAGAAGATTGCCATTCTTCAATCCAATTACATCCCATGGAAAGGCTACTTTGACCTTGTTTCAGCTGTGGATGAGTTCATTGTTTATGACGAAGTGCAGTACACCAAGAATGACTGGAGAAATCGTAATCTGATCAAGACCCCCCAAGGAGCCCAGTGGCTGACCATTCCAGTTAAATCAAAAGGCAAGTTTGGACAAACCATCAAGAATACCGAACTGAACGACCAGCGATGGGCTGACCAACACCTGAAAAGCCTGGTGTTGAATTACAGGAAAGCGCCCCACTTCACGGCAATTCATTCACTGATTGAGCCTTTGTATAAAAGCAGTTACCAAACGATTTCTGAAGTGAATCTTCGCTTCATGCAGAACATTTGTGACTACATGAACATCCCGACAAAAATCACTTGTTCCTGGGATTATCAAGCCACCGACTACAAAACAGACTTCCCGCAGACAGAACGGCTTGTTCACCTGTGCCAACAGGCAGGCGGCACCGAATACATTTCTGGCCCCGCTGCCCAAAGCTACATCGCCACACCACTTTTTAACGAGGCCAATATCAGCCTGCGCTGGTTTGATTATCAAGGCTACCCCGAGTACCCGCAACTGTGGGGTGCCTTCACCCACACAGTCAGTGTGCTGGACCTGCTTTTCAATTGCGGTCCGGATTCCGCAAACTACATGCGACATTCCCAACAATGATTCCATTCAACTTGCCCCCAAGAACAGGGCGTGAAGACCACCATGTACTGGCCGCCATGAACAGTACAAAAATATCGGGCGACGGCGAATATGGCCAAAAGTGCCAAGCCTGGTTTGAGCAGCAACTGGGTTGCCACAAAACCTTGTTGACACCGTCTTGCACCCAGGCACTTGAAATGGCTGCCTTGCTGATTGACATACAACCCGGCGATGAGGTGATCATGCCGAGTTATACATTCGTCAGTACTGCAAACGCATTTGTACTTCGTGGAGCAACCATCGTGTTTGTGGATATTCGCCCGGACACGATGAACATCAATGAAGAATTGATCGAAGCGGCAATCACGTCAAAAACAAAAGCGATTGTGCCAGTGCATTACGCAGGCGTCGCTTGCAATATGCAGGTCATCTGCGACATTGCAGAAAGGCTCCAGCTGTTTGTAATCGAAGATGCCGCACAGGCTGTCATGTCCACCCTTGAGGGCAAACGACTGGGTTCTTTCGGGCACCTGGCTGCATTCAGTTTTCATGAAACCAAGAACTTCTCAAGCGGTGGCGAAGGTGGCCTCTTGGTCATCAACGACGAGCGCTTCGCGCAACGGGCCGAGATCATCCGTGAAAAAGGCACCAACCGCAGCCAGTTTTTCAGGGGCATGGTCGACAAATACACTTGGGTCGACAGGGGCAGCAGCTACCTGCCCTCGGAACTTCAAGCGGCTTACCTGTGGGCTCAGCTTGAACAAGCCAATGAAATCACAAACAATCGATTGCACAGTTGGTCCACGTACTGGCAGGGGCTGTCTGATCTTGCCGAACGCGGATTCATCACAATGCCCCAGGTGCCGGACAACTGCCAGCACAACGCCCACATGTACTACATCCTGCTGCCCAACCTGGAGCGCCGCACCGCGGTCATCAGCCAGTTGAAGGAGCAGGGCGTGCAGTCGGTCTTCCACTACATCCCCCTGCACAGCGCGCCGGCGGGCCAGCGCTATGCCCGCGCGCATGGCGACCTTGCCGTCACCAACGACACCAGTGATCGGCTGTTGCGCCTGCCGCTGTGGGTGGGCATGGAAGAGGTGCACCGCGACGTCCTGCGTGCCTTGCGCACGGCGCTGGAGGCCGGGCACTGATGTCGCGCTCCGGCGTCGCCGGCGCAGGCGCGCGGTCAACCCTGGCCTGGGCCGTCGTGGGCCTGCTGGCGTGCGTCTGCCTGGCGCTCTATGCGGTTGGCGCGCCCCGCGGCATCGAGCTGACGGACGAGGCGTTCTACACGCTGCATTTCCGGTACTGGCAGGACCTGAACTTCAACTTCTCGTTCTTCGGTGCCTACCTGGACGGTCTGTTCTGGCTGGTGCGCGAGCGCATCGATGCCATGCGGGTGGTCGGCGCACTGCTCATCATGGTGTCCAGTGCGGTACTGTGCTGGCAGCTCGCGGGCTACCTGCGCTGGCGCTGGTCAGACCTGCCCACCCCGCCGCGACGCATCGTTGTCGTCGCGGCGGTGCTCAGCCTGGCGCACTACGCCTTCATGTGGACGCTGCGCCTGCCGTCGTACAACACGCTGGCGTTTGCAGGCAGTGCGATCACGACAGCCTTGCTGC
>JAIXTE010000018.1 GCA_027484315.1 Burkholderiales bacterium
GAGATCTGGTAAATCATGCTGATACGGTCTTGCAGACCCTTCTCGAACGGTGCTGAACTGCCATTGCGCTTGAACAGAACCTGCCGGGTTTCCGCATTCAACATGGTTTCGGCCACAGGTTTTTTGCCCCGCTGCTCAGCATAGTAAAGCGGTGCAAGGCCCGCTTGCGCATCCACCAAGCCCTCGCTTTTCTGCGTCAACTGCCCTGAATACAACATGGCCACAAACCCCTTGGCCTGTGAAACGGATTCGAGTTTGTATTGTGTGCCGGCCACCCGAAGTGTGTGCTTGCTGACAGCCAGTTCTCCGGGAATCTGGCTGTGAGTCAGCGAAAACTGCAGGTCGGTGTCAATCACGTGTTTGGCAATACCCTTGCAAGCCATGTCGGCAGCATAGGCTCCAGGCATCATGGCAAAGCCAAGCCCCGCACATGCTGCAAAATTCAATGCATGCTTTGTGAGCATCTTGCTCATCACGTTGTTCATCAAGCTGCTCATCGTTTCACCAATCCTTCAAGATAACCTTCGTTTTTGCTGAAAATGCTCAGGCATTCCCGCCGGGGAGTTTGGTCTGGGGGGGCAATCGACACATGCACCCATTTTCCAAATTCCAGAATCAGTTGATCAAATTCACAGGGCAATTCTGCAATTGCAGACGCCAAATCATATGGTGTTCCAAACTGGGGGCACACCACGTCCGCCGCCATTCCCAGGCAGTGCTGCGAGTTGGGTACCCCCCCTACCTTGGTATTCAGTACCTCAGCCCTGAAACCGCTATTGATCTTCAACGCACCAGCAGGCAGTTTCAGGGACTGCTGAATCTGTCCCAGCAGTGCAGAAAGCCTGCTCAGGTTGTGCAACAACTCGGGCGGACAACGGTTGTCTAGACCGCACCGCAATGCGGTGTCAGAATGACACAGTGTGTCCTGACAAAATTCAGGATGAAAACTCAACTTCAGGTTCATTCGTTTTGCGCATTCGTTATATTCGTCGTCCCCATGCGGGTTTGTCCGGCAAAGTTTACTTGCTGGATCTGGACAACACGCTTCACCACGCTTCCACCCACATTCTGCCCGAGATTAACCGGCAAATGACCCGTTATCTGGAGACACACCTCGAGCTCGATTCTCAAAAGGCCAGCGAATTGCGCACCCTGTACTGGTTGCGTTACGGCGCGACTTTGCTGGGCATGATGCGCCATCATCAAACAGACCCCCATCACTTCCTGGCGAATACCCATGTGTTTCCGGAACTCAAAACAGTGAGTTCCCGCCACGGCAGTGTGCCACACCGCTTGCGAAGTTTGAATGGCGTTCGAATCATGCTGACCAATGCGCCGCGTGCATATGCGGTGGCCTTGTGCAAGGAACTGGGTTTGTACCGGCATCTTCACGCAGTCATTGCGATTGAAGACATGGTGGTGCATCAGGCCTGGCGGCCCAAGCCTGCGGGCATTTTATGGCCCAATCTGAAAAGCAAATTGAAGGGTCGCAAGGCCTTGTTGGTAGACGACACCCTGGGCCACCTTGAGCAAGCTGCGCGACACGGCATTCAAACCAGCTGGATCACTTTCCCTGGCTTGGGTTTCAAACCCATCGGCCTGAAGGGCCGGGTGAAACACCGCATACGGCAATTTGAGGCAATTCGTACTGCAAAGTTTTAAATCAAACAAGCTCATATGACCACGGCAACTGCCGGGGTCATATGCATCCAGCCCGTCACGGGCTGGCACACCATTACTTGGCTGCTTTGTACAAAATGTAGTCGGCTTGGTACTTCACGATTTCCTTGGCGCCCTTGGTGGCTGTGCTGCACTCTGACTTGGGTGCTACACCGCCTACGGTGGCTACGCGCTGAACGAAAGTCACGTCAGTCATCGCGCCATTGCCTGTGGCTGGGTTGGCTTTCACCAATTGCAGGGGAATGTTGCCTGCTGCTGCTGGGGAAATGGCTACTTGGGTGCCAGTGAACTTGGAGCCATCGTTGGCTTCCCAAGTTGCGGGGGGGCCGTAGTATGTGCCAACTGCCTTGCCACTGCGATCATTCAATACAGCCTTGGGGCCAACAAACACCCATTCAGTCTGGCCTGCGGCGTCTTTTTTGTCGCGGCATTCGTAAGTGATTTCGCCCACGCCTACTGTTTCCAGGCTAACCATGTTGCCAGCGGGTACTTTCACTGCGTCGGGCAGGCTGGCTTGGTCAAAGGCAGGCGCCTTGCTGAAGGTGCCACATGCAGACAATACGGAAACAGCAACCAGTGCAGCGGCACCGGCAAGAATACGAGAAGACATTGCATTACTCCAAAAATTTCTAGATGTTGTTGATCAGTCTTTTTGAGATCTGATAAACACACAACGCACCGGGCGGTGAATTGGAGGCAGTGTCATGAAATTAATTTAATGCCCGTTACAGACTGTGCACTGGGGGTCTTTGCGAATTTTCATTTTCGTGAAGTCGCAATTGCGGGAATCGTAGATCTGAAGGGTGCTGTACATGGGCTGCCCAAAGCCTGCCAGAATTTTCAGTGCTTCGCTGGCTTGCAGTGTGCCAATCACCCCAGTTAACGGTGCAAACACACCCATGGTGGCACAGCGCACTTCAGATACATCGTCTCCTTCCGGAAACAGGCAGTGGTAGCAAGGTGCCTCAGGGTTGTTCAGCTCAAACACTGCAAGCTGGCCATCCAGCCGAATGGCCGCACCGGATACCAATGGTTTGCCAAACTTGACGCACGCGCGGTTCACCGCATGGCGGGTCTTGAAGTTGTCGCAGCAATCCAGAACCAGGTCCACCTGCGCAACAAGTTGCTCAAGTGCCTCGCCTTCAAGCCGGTGCGCAATCGGCACAATGGTGCTGCATGGGTTCAATTCATTGAGGTGGGTTTTTGCAGAGTCTACCTTGGGCTGACCCACGCGCGCAGTGGTGTGCAAAACCTGGCGTTGCAGGTTGGTCAGGTCGACTTGGTCATCATCAGCAATGTAGAGGGTGCCCACGCCAGCGCTGGCCAGGTAAAGGGCACTGGGGCATCCCAAACCTCCCGCGCCAACCACCAACACCTTCGCGCTGGCAATGCGTGACTGGCCTTCAATACCGATTTCATCCAGAAGAATGTGACGGGAGTACCGAAGTAACTCCTCGTCATTCAAGTCCCGCAGTTCCATTGAAGCTGGGGTTTATTTGGTTGCGTTGGCGGTTTGAGCTGCCTTTCGGTTCTGTACTACAGGCTTGCCTTTCAGGTAGTTCAGAGCTTGTTGCAGCTGGTAGTCATCTTTTTCGCCAAATACGATCGGCTTGAGATCAGCATTTTTGGCGCTTTCGGCTTTCTTCTCGCTTGGCGTTTCTTCACCCTTGTCATTGCTCAGGTGACGGGTCAAGTCTGCTTCGCGAACCCGTTCAACGATGTCGCCATCGGGTGTTTCAGTCACCACATAATCGGGCTCAATGCCCTTGGCCTGAATACTCCGGCCCTTTGGTGTGTAGTAACGCGCTGTGGTCAGTTTGATTGCCGTGTTGTTGTTCAGCGGCAAGATGGTTTGTACCGAGCCCTTACCGAAGGTTTGTGTGCCCAACACCTTCGCGCGGCCGTGGTCTTGCAGAGCACCAGCCACAATTTCAGAAGCCGAGGCTGAACCACCGTTCACCACGACCACCATGGGCACGGATTTGGCAATCGTGTTCAAGTCCTTGAGGTAATCCTTTTCGCGACCGCGCAGGTAGTCTTCCGGACCCGCTACCAGCTTGCGTTGGGAGTCTTCAGTGCGGCCATCGGTAGAAACCACCAAGGTGTTCTGTGGCAGGAAGGCAGCACTCACACCCACTGCGGCATTCAGCAAGCCACCTGGGTCGTTGCGCAAGTCAAGCACCAAGCCTTTCATCGGCGTTTTGGCTTGCAATGAATTGATCGCTTTCACCAGGTACTCGCCTGTGTGTTCCTGGAACTGGGTAATGCGCACGTAGCCCACGCTGTCTTCCAGCATCTTGAACTTCACGCTTTGCACGCGAATCACATCGCGAATGATCTTGACCTCAATCGGCTTTTCGACTTCCTTGCGCAACAGGGTCAAGCGGATTTCGGTTTTAGGTTTGCCGCGCATCAGGTTGACTGCGTCAGACAAGCTCATGCCCTTGGTTGGTTTGTCGTCGATCTTGACAATCAAATCGCCTGCTTTCACGCCAGCCTTGGCGGCCGGTGTGTCTTCAATCGGGGAGATGACTTTGACGAAACCGTCTTCTGTGCCCACTTCAATGCCCAGGCCACCGAACTCGCCCTGTGTGCCCACACGCAATTCTTTGAAAGCCTCGGCGTCCAGGTAGCTGGAATGGGGGTCCAGATTAGCAACCATGCCGCTGATGGCACCGTTGAACAGCTTGTCATCCCCGACGGGTTCGACATAAAAATTCTTGATGGCGCCAAACACCTCGGTGAACTGCCGAAGCTCGCTCAAGGGCAGTGCCTCCGGCTGCTGCCGTTGGGCCACTGCACTGATGCCTACGCTGACCAACACACCGGCTACGACACCGACGGATACCAAACTGATTTGACGCAATTTCTGACGCATAATTCCTACTGACCTTGGGTCCATGAAATAGGATCAAAGGGTTGTCCCTGATGCCTTAGTTCAAAGTATAAACCAGTATCAAGATTACCACTGCTGTTGCCGGTTTCGGCAATGGTGTCACCCGCTTTCACGGAATCTCCCGATCTTTTCAATAATTTGCCGTTGTTGCCATACACACTCAGAAATTGGTCGCCGTGGTCAATAATCACGATTTCTCCAAAGCCGCGCAACCATTCCGAGAACACCACCCGCCCGGCTGACACGGCCCGAACCGCTTGCCCGGCGTCGGTTGCGATGAAAATGCCTTTCCAGGAAGGGCCTTGGCCATCCTTTGATCGGGTCTTGCCGAATTGCCCGGCCACGGTACCTTGAGCGGGCAGCACAAGGCGCCCTTTCAATTTGGCAAACTCACCTGTACTGGGCATGGGTGGCGGTGCCGTGTATTCTTTTTTAGCTGGTGCTTTGCTGCTTGAGCCGGGCTGGTTTTGCTGTTTCTGCTGTTGTGCTGCCAAGGCCTGTTTTCGCTTGGCCTCTTCGATGGCGCGGGTCAATTCCGTGATTACATTGCTCAGTCGGGCGTCGTCACGCTGCAAGCGCTTGCGTTCCAGTTCCTGGTTTTTCAGTCTGGAATTCAGGTCCGCCAGCAACTGGTTTCGTTCCTCACGCTGGGCGACCAATTCCCGTTGGCTTTTGTTTTGCTCGGCGATGGTGTTTTCCAATCGATCCTGCTTTTTCTCCAGCCCCAGGCGAATGGCTTCCAGTTCGCGAGCCTGTGCTGCCTGCTCTGCGGCCAGGTTGCGCTCTGCTGCTGAAATGCGTTCATACCAATAACTTTCCCGCGCTGCTTCGCTGGCGGATTTTCCTGCCAGCCAAGCCTGAGTGGGATTCACTTCCACGCGGCGGTACTGGTTGCGAATCACCTGGGCCAAACGGGCCTGCGTGCCAACAATGTCTTTCTGCAGTTGGGTTTCGTCCTGGCTCAGTTTGTTGATGTCCTTCTCCAGGGCATCCCTGTCCTTGTCTAGCAGTGTCAGTCTGGTTTGGGTCGTCTCCAGCCTTTTTTCCAGCAATCCCAAGGCTTTGGCGGCCTGCTTTTTCTCGCCGCTGGTTTCATTGATTTCTTTTTTCAGAGCCTCCAGCTTGCGGCGAACTTCGTCGCGCTCCTGTTTGACACCCGCGGGGTCCCGAACACTGCTTTGTGCCGATGCATGCAGAGGCGCAGCAAGGCAGGCGCAGAGGAGCAAGACCCTCCACGCGCTGCCCCTTGTGCCACTTTGGCCGCTTTGGCCTCTTTGGCCAATCAAACTGGGAAAGCAGGAAAAAATAGTCACCCGATTTACTTTGCCTTGCCCTGGTTTTTCACGGCAGCCATGGCCGCTTCAATTTCGGCCTGGTCGCCCAGGTAATAGTGGCGAATGGGCTTGAGGTTTTCATCCAGCTCGTACACCAGGGGGCGTGCGGTAGGAATGTTCACGGCGAGGATTTCCTCTTCATTCAGGTTGTCCAGGTACTTGATCAAGGCCCGCAGGGAGTTGCCATGGGCAGCGATCAGCACCTGCTTGCCCGCCTTGATGGCTGGTGCAATGCCTTCCTTCCACAAGGGGATAACGCGGTCCACCGTGTCTTTCAGGCACTCGGTCAACGGAATTTCTTCTGGTTTCAACTTGGCGTAACGCGGGTCACTGCCTGCGAAGCGGGGGTCGTCAATTTTCAATGGGTTGGGTGCAATCGCATAGGCGCGGCGCCAGATCAGCACCTGCTCCTCGCCAAATTTGGCGGCAGTTTCTGATTTGTTCAGCCCCTGCAAATCGCCATAATGGCGTTCGTTCAGGCGCCAGGCGTGCACCACGGGCAGCCACATCTGGTCCATCTGGTCCAAGGCAATCCACAGGGTACGAATGGCGCGCTTCAGTACAGATGTATAGGCCACATCAAAGCGGTAGCCTTCGCTTTTCAATAACTCCCCTGCTTTGCGGGCTTCATCGCGGCCCTTCTCGGTCAGGTCCACATCGGCCCAGCCGGTGAAGCGGTTTTCCAGGTTCCATTGGCTCTCGCCGTGACGCATCAATACGAGTTTGTACATGTTTGTGGCCTTTAAGTTGCTGTCTAATTAGGCAAAGCGACATTTTAGCCTCGATTCAAGGGGATATAATGGTCAGCCCATCAAGACCCACTTATTGCAGGATTTATGTCGCAGGAATTTCTGATTCAAAACAGTTGGCTCATCGCACTCGCCGTTGGTTCTGGCGTCATGTTCCTCTGGCCCATGCTGACCAAAGGTGGTGGAACCCGCGTGACCGTGCCCCAGGCCACCTTGATGATCAACCAGCGCAAGGCTGTTCTGGTTGACATTCGCGACGATGAGTTCGTCAACAACACGGGTGTCGTACCCAATGCCAAGCGGGTTTCCATCAAGGACCTGAAAGACAAAGCTGCCACCTTGGCCAAAACCAAGGAAATTCCCTTGATCGTGCTTTGCCAAACGGGCGCACGCTCGGGTGCTGCCGCCACTGTATTGAAAGCAGCGGGTTACACCGACGTGTTTGTGCTGGATGGCGGTGTCAATGCCTGGAAGGAAGCCGGCATGCCCGTCAAAAAGGCGCAGCAGGCGTCTTCAGAAGTCCCCGCCAAGCCAAAGCAACCGAAGGCCACGAAAGCAGCAGTCAAGGAGTAATCATGAGCAATCAACAAGCCCCTGTCCGCATGTACACCAGCGCCGTATGCCCTTATTGCATGCGTGCGGAACGTTTGTTGAATGAACGTGGTGTGCAGAACATCGAGAAAATCCGGGTTGATCTGGACCCTAGTCAAAAAGAAAAAATGATGGCTGAAACAGGTCGCCGCACCGTGCCGCAAATCTACATTGGCAGCACGCATGTGGGTGGTTGTGACGACCTGCACGACCTGGACCGCGCTGGCAAACTGTTGCCATTGTTGAACCAGGCTGGCTAATCCAGACCAAACCAATTCCAATAATTACCAATCATTTCGATAGGAGCCAGCAAATGGCCGAACAGAATTCAGAAGCCGTTTTTCAAATGCAACGCGTTTACATCAAGGACGCCTCGCTTGAATTGCCCAATGCGCCGCAAATTTTCCTTGAAAAAAATGCGCCCAAGATCGAAGTGGCTGTGGATGTGGGTGCGCAGCGCCTGGCCGAAAACATTTTTGAATCAGAAGTTACCGTGACCGTGACCGCCAAGATCGACGACAAGGTGGCTTTCCTGGTGGAATGCAAGCAGGCCGGTATTTTTGAAATTGCCAATGTGCCCGAAGAGCAGTTTGATCCTTTGCTGGGCATTCTCTGCCCCAACATGATCTACCCCTACCTGCGTGCCAACGTGGCCGATCTGATTACCCGCACCGGTTTCCCGCCCGTGCATTTGTCTGACATCAATTTCGAGCAGTTCTATCAGCAGCGCTTGGCCGCAGCCCAGGAACAGGCCGCCAAGCAAAACGGTTCCGGCATCATCACAACCGCTTAAAACAGTGGCGCGCATGCACATCACCGTTTTTGGCGCTGGGGCGTGGGGTACTGCAGTGGCTGCCCACATGTCGTTTGCACATGAAACGGTGTTGTGGGGGCGCGACCCCACGGTGCTTGAATCCATTGCCAGCCAGCGCGAGAATCCTCGATATCTGGCGGGTATCAAGCTGAATCCTTCACTGAAAGTTCAAGCCGATTTTGCGCTTGCTGCAAAGCATTCGCTTGGTCAACCCGACAGCATTTGGGTGTTGGGCACGCCCATGGGTGCATTGCGCCAAACGCTTGAGCAGCTTCAACAGATTGCACCTTTCGAGGAATGGCCTCCCTTGGTGTGGTTGTGCAAGGGTTTCGAGGTGGGAACAGGGCTGATGCCCCACCAGGTGGTTGAAGACGTCTTGGGCAGACCCTATGGCGGGTCACTGACAGGCCCTTCTTTTGCTGCTGAAGTGGCGCGTGGCCTGCCTTGCGCCCTTACCGCTGCATCGGCCGATGAGGCAACGCGTCAGGCCATGGTGCGTGCAGCACACCATGCCGCCCTGCGCGTCTACGAGCTCGATGACCTGGTCGGTGCAGAAGTGGGTGGGGCGGTTAAAAACATTATGGCGGTGGCCACCGGTATTTGCGATGGCATGCAGTTGGGCCTGAACGCCCGTGCAGCGCTGATTACCCGTGGCATGGCTGAAATCAAGCGGCTGGCGGTTGCTTTAGGTGCTCAGGCAGAAACGCTCAATGGCCTGTCCGGGTTTGGTGACCTGATCCTGACGTGTACCGGCGACTTGTCCCGAAATCGCCGGGTTGGCTTGATGCTGGCCCAAGGCAAGTCACTGGACACTATATTGAAAGAACTGGGTCAGGTGGCTGAAGGCGTGAAGTGCGCGCCGGTGGTGAAAGAACTGGCGAGCAAGCTGGGTGTTGACATGCCAATCACCGCGGCCGTCAACTCGGTGTTGTTTGATGGCTTGAGCCCCGGTGAAGGTGTTATGCGACTGTTGTCGCGGGAAGCACGGTCGGAAGACGCCGACTGACCTTGCGCGGCGCAGAACAGTGCTTCTTGGTTTTGGCTTAGCCGACATGCCTTGCGCATTTGCTGGCCCAGAACAGCGTCTCTTGTATTTGGCTTAGCCGGCATGCCTTGCCCATTGCGCACAGAAAACCGCTGACCCCTTCTTGAACAAAGGCTTTACATTCACTCATGCCCGACAAAAAACATGGTCGGGCATGGGTGCCGCGCTGCGCGCGAACATTCAAGCCTTGTTCAAATCTGGGCGGTTTTCTTGAATGTGCGCCACAAGCAAGCGCACTGCCGGCTAAGCCAAAACGCAGCCTGTTCATGCGGAGCGTGGGGATTGGCCGCGCTGGTGAAGACCGATCCGACGCAGACTCGTCAACGCGCGGGATCGAGTAGAGCGAACTGGTGCCAGTGCGGTGCGATACAGTACAGTACGGTCGCAGGTACGAAGCTGTCACTCTCTGCGTCCACGAGGTCGAGACCAATCACCGGCAGTGTAAAGCCCGCTCGGCAGCGAGGTTCCAATCGCATCGCCATTCAAGAGAACCTGCCCGTTTGAATTCACCCGCAACGTTCGACCAACGGTCGACACCTTCCTCGGCCTTCCCTTTTGCCGAGGGAGGTGAGTCAGGGTGAGATTCAAAAAGGGATCGGCAGGTTTTCAGGCGTACGATTGGAATTCGCGCCGAGTGGGCATTGAAACCAGCCGATGAGCAGTGTACGCCGATCGGGCATTGAAACCAGCCGGTGAGCAGTTCGCGCTGTTTAGTTCCCGCCCACAAACCCGAGTTGTCTCCACGCCTCATACACCGAAACCGCCACTGAATTGGACAGATTCAGCGAGCGGCTCTCGGCCCGCATGGGCAGCCGCAGCCAGTTTTCTTTGGCAAACCAGTTGCGTACATCTTCCGACAGCCCGCGTGTTTCGCTCCCAAACATCAGGTAGTCGCCACTTTTAAACTGCACGTCGAACGGTGAGCGGGTGCCCTTGGTGGTCATCGCAAAGCACCGGTCTGGTTCTGGTTGGCAGTTCTCAAGAAAGGCCTGCCAGCTTGCATGCACTTTCATGTTGGCAAACTCGTGATAGTCCAGGCCTGCGCGGCGCATTCTCGCGTCTTCCAAGGGAAAGCCCAAGGGTTCTATCAGGTGTAGCTGTGCCCCGGTGTTGGCACACAAGCGAATAATGTTGCCCGTATTGGGCGGAATTTCAGGTTCAACCAACACCACGTGAATCATTCCGGGGTCCTGCAAACAGCCATAAGCACAATCGAATTGGCGCCCGCTTTTTCAAGGGCTGCCACGCAACTTTGAAGCGTAGCGCCGGTGGTCATGACATCATCCACAAGCCCTATCCGCAGGTTTGCAGGCACAGGGCGTGTGGCCTGGAAAGCGCCGCGCAGATTTTTTAGTCGCTCTTCGCGGCCAAGTTCGGCCTGCGCACCCGCCTCACTGGTTTTGATCAGCCAATCTGTGTGAACAGGCCTTTGCAAAACCCGGCCAGCATGCCTGGCAATCAAAGCGGCTTGATTATATCCCCGCTGCTTCAATTTGTCGGGGCTGCACGGCACAGGAATCAGCAGGTCCGGTTGCAGCCCAGTCGTTTCAAGCGTTTCCAAAGCCAGCCAGTGGCCCAGAAACCGTGCCACGCCGTGCGCTTTGCCATATTTCAGTCGGGTTATCCATTGGTCGAAAGGCGCGGTGTAATCGCAGCACACCACACAATCCACCCTGTTTGGCGGATTTTCTGCAACCAGGGGCCTGCAGTGGCGGCAGTGTGTCCAGCCAAAGGCTTGTGGCCGCGGGCCAAGAGTCAGTCCGCACCGCTTGCAGCGAATCTCGGGGCTGTTCAACACCAGCGCCTGGCATGCTCTGCACAGAAAGTCTTTCAGCCCGCCCCGTTGGTGAGCTGATTGAAGGCCGAGTTGGCAAGACACGCAGCGGCGGGGCATGGCTGTATCGCCCACGCGCAGGCAAGTTCTATACAATAGCTCACACACTTGCTTTGATGAAATGGCTCCGATCACAATGTCCTCGCAGTACTGGAAGTTTCCCCGTTCAAATTCCGCCTTGGCCCGTCAATGGGCAAAGCGTGTTCACGCGCCTTTGCCTTTCATTCTTGAAGAGGTCAACAAGCGCATGGTGAACCGCGCCCAAATCATGCGCCCGGTCGAGGGAGGAGTAGTGCACCAAGGTTGGTTACACCCCGCTGCACTGGCCAGCGTAAAAGCGTTGTTTGGCGGGCGTGAACTTGCCGTGTTTGCGCCCAGCGCCATTGAATTGCCTGTGGCACCGATAGACAAAGCGGCTGAGTCTTTCCTGTCAAAACTGTGGCCGGGCCGTGCCTCCGTACCAAAGGCCGCAAGTGCTTGCGAACTGCCACTTGGCGTCAACCTTCCACTTGCCGATGAAAGTCAGGCCATGGTCTGGTCTCCCCTGTGGCTGCATGGTCTCGAAGACCCGGCGCAGCAGATGGGCGATTGGCTGCGTGTGTTGAAACCCGAAGGTGGCGTGTTTTTCTCCTGTTTTGGGCCAGACACAGCCCGTGAGCTGCGCGCATTCGCCCAAGCTTTGGGAGAAAATATTCCCGACTTTGCTGACATGCATGACATTGGCGACCTGATGAGCAAGCAGGGTTTTTCCGATCCGGTGATGGAAATGGAAAAGCTGACCCTGACTTACAGCACCCCAGCCGCGCTGTTGCAGGACTGGCGTGCCTTTTCTGGCAATCCTCTTGCGGGGCGGGGCAAAAGCCTGGTGTCGGCTGGCCGCTATCGACAAGCGGTCAAGGCGCTGGAGATTTTGAAGCATCCGGAGAATGGGCGAATTCCCTTGACACTTGAACTGGTCTACGGCCATGCATGGAAAGTAAAACGGAAACCAAAAATAGATGTCACAAGCGTGAAAATATCTGACATCAAGGGGCGAAAGGGGTCAAAATAGGTTTGGAATGGCAGGCATTTTTAAATGTAGCTCATTGTTTTCAACTTATTTAGCGGAAAACAGGTCTGGATTGCATCTGCGATATTGCTTGCCCGAAGGCCTTGAGCCTATAATTCGAAGGTTTTTATGCACTCTCCAAGAGGTGCATTGGGTCTGAATGACTGCTCTCTGAGAGGTAAATGGGCATGATTCCAGGAAATTCAAGTCAGGTAGTTGCACCGTACAACGTGCCGTCAAGCGGTCAATGGGTATTCCGGCGAAACTGTTCGCTGACCCCTAAACAGCTTTTGCAATGGTATTTGAGTTTGTGCGCTATTACCCTGATCGTGGCCACCGGGTTTTTGCTGGCTGGTTTCTGGATTGTCTTGCCGTTTGCGGGCTTGGAGTTGTTGTTGGTGGGAACGGCATTTGTAGTGTACGCAAGGCATGCAGCTGACTACGAAATGATCGAACTGCAGCCAAATCAGCTTTTGCTGGTGATGGCTGATGGCACCAAACTGACCCAGCTCGAATGGTCACCCCAATGGGCCAAATTGAGTTACAACGGAAAATATAAAGCGCCATTGCTGTTCAGTCACAGGGGCCAACAAGTAAAAATAGGCAAATTTATTGCCGAGAAAGACAAGTCAGCGTTGCACCGCGAATTGAAGGCAGCGTTGGCAAGGGCAGCGTGTCCGGTTTAGGCGCGTTGCTTCCACCAGTTTGATTTTTTTTGAGATTGAGGATCGCCATGTTGAAGTCGTCCTTGGGTATTCGCAACGCAGTGGCAACGGCCGCCGCAGTCGCGATGACATCCTTCGGAGGTGCAGCGTTTGCCGAGAATGTTTCTGGGCAACCACTGCAGTACAACCTCGCCCAACCGGTTACCGAAATTGCGAAGCAAATTTATGATTTGCACACGTTGATGCTGGTGATCTGTTTGGTCATTTTCTTTGCCGTATTCGGCGTGATGTTCTACTCGATCTACGCCCACCGAAAATCAAAGGGTGCGAAGTCCGCTTCTTTCCACGAGAGTGTGAAAGTTGAAATTGCATGGACCATCATTCCTTTCCTCATTGTGATCGGCATGGCCTTGCCCGCTACCAAAACAGTGGTCGCCATGAAAGACACCTCCAACGCTGACCTGACCATCAAGGCCACTGGCTACCAGTGGAAGTGGGGCTATGAATATCTGGCTGGCGAAGGCGAAGGCATTTCCTTCCTGTCAACCCTGTCAACTCCCCGCGATCAAATCGAAGACCACAAAGGTCAGGCGGTTTCGCGTGGTGAAAACTACCTGATGGAAGTGGACAACCATGTTGTCGTTCCCGTGAACAAGAAAGTTCGCGTGGTGACTACAGCCAATGACGTCATTCACGCCTGGATGATTCCCGCATTTGGCGTGAAGCAGGATGCGATTCCCGGTTTCGTTCGCGACACCTGGTTCAAGGCCGAGCAGGAAGGCATCTACCGTGGTCAATGCGCCGAGCTTTGCGGCAAAGATCATGCTTACATGCCAATCGTGGTCGAAGTGATGTCTGAAGAAAACTACTCCAAGTGGGTTCAAGCCAAGCTGGACGAAATGAAGTCCAAGAAAGACGATCCCACCAAGGAATGGACCAAGGAAGACCTGGTCGCCCGTGGCGAACAAGTGTTCAAGGCCAACTGTGCAGCTTGTCACCAGGCCAACGGTGAAGGCATTCCCGGGGCATTCCCTGCCTTGGTTGGTGCCCCGTCTGTCAAAGGACCACAGGCTGATCAAATTGCTATCCTTTTGAACGGAAAAGGTGCAGGCATGCCAGCCTGGAAGCAGTTGTCCGATGTTGAAATCGGCGCAGTGATTACATACACACGAAACGCTTGGGCCAATGCTGGCACAGGTACAGACCCGGTTGTTCAGCCAAGTGCTGTTACGGCTGCACGTTAATATTGCTTAGGAGATTTACATGAGCACTACCGCGGCAGATTTAACCCATGGACATGGCCACGGCCATGATCATGACCACGCACACGACCACCCGCACGGCTGGCGCCGTTGGTTGTATGCGACCAACCACAAAGACATCGGTACGATGTACCTGATTTTCTCGTTCGTCATGCTGCTGGAAGGCGGTGTGCTGGCCTTGATGCTGCGTGCCGAGCTGTTCTCGCCTGGCCTGCAACTGGTTCAACCTGAGTTCTTCAACCAGCTGACCACCATGCATGGCTTGATCATGGTGTTTGGCGCGGTGATGCCAGCATTCGTGGGTTTCGCCAACTGGATGATCCCGCTGCAAATCGGCTGTTCTGACATGGCGTTTGCCCGCATGAACAACTTCAGCTTCTGGCTGATGGTGCCTGCGGCAATCATCCTGACTGCATCCTTCTTCATGCCTGGCGGTGCAACTGCTGCCGGCTGGACGCTGTATGCACCGTTGTCCGTTCAAATGGGCCCCGGCATGGATGCCGCCATTTTCGCCATGCACATTCTGGGTGCCTCATCGATCATGGGTTCCATTAACATCATCACGACCATCTTGAACATGCGCGCTCCCGGCATGACCATGATGAAGATGCCGATGTTCGCATGGACCTGGTTGATTACTGCTTACCTGTTGATCGCAGTAATGCCCGTATTGGCTGGCGCCATCACCATGGTGTTGACTGACCGCCATTTCGGCACGTCTTTCTTCAACGCCGCAGGTGGCGGTGACCCAGTGATGTACCAGCACATTTTCTGGTTCTTCGGTCACCCCGAGGTGTACATCATGATCTTGCCGGCCTTTGGCATCATCTCGCACATCGTGCCAACCTTTGCCCGCAAAACCTTGTTTGGTTACAGCTCCATGGTGTATGCCACCGGTTCGATCGCCATCCTGTCCTTCGTCGTGTGGGCCCACCACATGTTCACCACCGGCATGCCGGTGACCGGCCAGCTGTTCTTCATGTACA
>JAIXTE010000147.1 GCA_027484315.1 Burkholderiales bacterium
CGAAGTACTCCTCTGACGAGAGGCGTCGCGCAACCAGCCGGACCAACGCCTCAGGGGACAACCAGAGCGACAACTCCATCGTCTGGTAAACGTAGGCAAGCATACCGACGCCGATATCGCATCCAGGAACAGTGATGGGGCAACCAAGGGAAAGATCACCCTTACTGAGGTCATTCAGAAGGTCAACAGAAGTGGACAAACAAAAACCCCCATCGAACGAGATCTTGATTTCTGCAGCCTTAAGATCTGGGCTCATCAGTCTATTCTTGGCTGGGTAATCTTCATCCACTGACAATTTGTGCAAGGTTTTTAAAGTTGATTTCATTTTGTTCTCCTTTTTGTTAATTATAGGGTATTTTCAACACAAAGTCAATTGTGACGTTATTCCTAAATTTGCCGCCCGCTGTTAAATAAAAAGCACACGAAAATTGTCATCTCGACGATTTTTTTAGCAAAATTGGGGGAATTTGAAGAATTTGAAAAATGTCGTACAATACAACGGTTTACTAAAAATCGGAGTTGTAGCATGAGAAAGTCATCAGGTCGCGTAGTCGGACAGTCAGTCAAAAACGCTCGCGTTAAGCTTTCTGAGCTTCCAGACAAGCCTCTGACCGAAAGAACAAACATAACCCTTAAAGAGACGGTAAGAGAGCTAAGCAGGGAAATATCGGGCTCGCTTGGAAAAGGGTACACATACAAGGAAATCGCCGATAAACTTGTGGCTAACGGTGTAAAAATATCGTCGGCTACCCTCAGCTTTTATCACAGACAGACCATCAGGGAAGGTGCCCTTGAAAAGAAAGGCACAGAGTCAGCGTTTATCACGACTTCCGCTAAGGCCAAGAAAGCTCCCAAACAAGCTACTCAAAAGCCTGCAACCCCCGCGACGGCAGCAAAGCCAGGGCCCAAGGTGAAGCAAGTGAAAGTCGTGGCGAAGCCAGCAGCCAAACCCAGCAAAACCACCGGGAAGCCAGAAGTCTTTAAGCAGATTGAAGCGCAAAACAAAAGGCGTGGCCGTCCTTCACTGAAGACAGCATAATTGCTTTTGTTATTCCGTTGGTGTATAAAATAGGAGTCTAGGCTCCTATTTTATTGCAATGTATATTATCGAGATTTCAAACAAGTCCCTTCTGGGGCCGATTTTAGTTGAACAGTCCTCACCCTCTCAAGAAGATGCTCTGCGCATCGATATTGTCAAATTCGCATCGACTTTAATTGATGACGAACACGCATTGAGGATTGCAGCGAGGGCCACGTCGCCTATTTTTGGCCCCTTTGTAATAACCAAGCCAGAGCAAGCTCGCAGATTTCTTCAGGAAATTGAATGGTTCCCCACCGATGTGGCGATAGACATCATTCACACATGCTGTATGAGAAACCAAATCCCTTTTTCTATGCAGAAGCGCGAGTCCCTCATCCGAACTGCAAAAGCAACCCACCAAAATAGCGCTTGGTCGAGTGAGTTAATCGTAAAATTGGTTAACCAACTTTTTACACAGGCCGACGACCAGAATGAGCAATCTTCAACAAGCACTGGAGACGGTAGCGCAGAGTGACGATTACAAAGTACTTCGCAGAATAAAGCCACGCAAAGAGTACTCTCAGCTCCTGCCTGGTGAGGAGTTCCTTAATCTTCTTGTACTAGATACGGAAACAACCGGACTAGATTTATTCAAGGGCAACAAAGTAATTGAAATTGGCGGTGTGTTGATCGAAGTTGAGAAATCATCTGGAAGAATTGGTCGAGTCCTTGCCGAAGTGTCGATGCTGGAAGACCCCGGCAGAGATCTGGATCCAGAAAACCAGAAGGTCCATCAAATCACAAACGAGGATCTAAAAGGGAAAAGTTTTGACGATCAACGATTCGAATCTGTTTGCAAACGGGCCGATTTAATCCTTTGTCACAACGCAGATTTTGACCGGCCGTTTCTTGAGGATAGATATCCTTTTCTAAAAAATAAGGTTTTCACTTGTTCTTACAAGCAACTTGACTGGGCCGCTGAGGGTTACGAAACGGCCAAATTGACGAACATAGCCCTGAAGCAGGGCAAGTTCTACGAAGCGCACAGAGCCCTTACTGACTGTTATACCCTCGTGGACTTACTTAACGAGCCCTTCAATCGAGCAGGAAGAATGCCCCTGCAGATTATCCTTGAAAAAGCCCATCGAATTACCTACAACATCGGCGCCCTGAGGGCTGATTTCGCCATGAAGGATGTGTTAAAAGACGAGGGCTTTAGGTGGGATCCTGAGAGCAAACTATGGAACCAGCTTTGCGAAAACAACGAGGACGTGCGCAATACAGTGCGGTTTTTACAAGAGAAGGTGTACCTTACAAAAAAACCCATCTTGCTCGCTGTCACAAAGATTACACCGGAATCGAGGTTTTCCAACAGGCCTGGAGAGACAGTTAATCAGCTTCTGACTTATGAAGAAACGCCCTCACAGACTGTTCATTCTGACCAACCGACGACCTGTTTGAGAAGCCAAGAGACTCAAAACACCCTGACTCAGGAAAATAAGCCCACCGCCGTGTCAAACCATAGCGACTCGTCACGCACTAATCGTACTGTTGATGTAAAACCCTCCATCAGCGTGCCACCACCCCCTCCGTTAGCTTCTTCCCAGACATCGGAGAACATAGTCAAAAAGCACACTCCACCGCCATTGAGAAAGCCTCCGTCGGGCCCCGGGGGATTCTGAATATTAACCGCCATTTTTATTGCTAAGGCGCGCATCTTAAAGGCATCCTGAGTACATCGAAAAAAGAGGAAAACCCATGAAAGCTGAATACATGATCCGAGCACAAGTTATTGGACAGAACCGCGCTATCAGAAGGATTGCCGAGCTTAAGCAATTCGAAATTTCAAACGACGAGGTTTTGTCGACGATCATTGGCCTATCTGGCGTCCCCTCTAAAGAAATACTAGAGACCGCACTCAAGGACAACATTGAAAGCGTATTGGGTTTCCGTACTCCTGCCCATGCAGATGCTGAGGACCCTAATGCAGTTGCTGGTGCCGAGCAAGATGCTGGAATAGAAAATTTCGAGTTCGAAAATGATCACGACATAGCGCTGGGTCAAGCAACAGTTCGATCGCTTAACATCTCCAGCACAAACGGCTACGACGCATTTATTTCGCTGAACATGCTGAATAGAGAAGAGAGATTGGTGGTAAGAAACCCAAAAGACGAAGAGGTCTACTCTGTAAATATCGCTCAGGTCAATGCCCCAACAGCAGAGCTGTGGAACTTTTTGAGAGCAATGGACATCGAGCAAGTCACCCGTATTCACGAAAACATTTTGAACGGCAACGAGGCTCCAGCGGCTACGCTTGATGACAATCTGAACAGACTCCTTGGTCATGATGCAGTCCAAATGAAGGCCAAGATGTCAGGTGCCAACGTGTTTCGTCATGTGGGGCGCGTGATGGAGCAGATGCTCGCAACAAAAGGGGTTGTCCTGACCCAGCAGGAGCGTCTTGATTTTTCTGCAATGCTCTTGGGGTGCCCCTCTGCGCAAATGGCGGCCAGTTTTTTGGGTACCACAGTTGAAGAAATAATGGATCCAACGTTTGACTACGTTCAGGTAAACCCGGCTGATACTACATATCACTTACCTTTTATAAACGGCAAGCTCATCAATGTACGCATTGATTCTGACAACCAGGTTGCGTCGCTGCTCTCCACCAACCTATCCGGCGGCGATCCTAAAACTATCGATCCGACCAGCTATCGGGATTTCAAAGAACTCCTTCAGGGTTTCTTTTCCGACCTTGGTCTTGGTGCCCACTTTAATCCTGTCTTAGAGGACAGCAATGAAATCCAGGATCAACAGGTTACAGAACAGCCTATGGGCGGCGGGCAGCCACTCGCAATTCAAAATACAGAACCCACACAGGATGTTAATGAGGTATACGATGACCTGATTAGGTCGTTGAACAATGGGTTCGGAGAGCAAACCACGACTGAACAGGATGCCACGCCATCGGAACCGTCAGATCCATCTGATATCCCAGTGCCTCCCGAAGTTGGTGCGCAAACGGATACGCAGCCCGATACAAACATTCCGCCACGTGATCTAAACCAGGAAACTGAGCAGAAGCCAATGGAGCCACGCAAAAGAACGCGTGGACCAGATATGTCTGGATTCTGAGGAAAAGAATTCACAGTGAGGCCCCGGGCGATCATCTATCCGGGGTTTTTTTATTTTCGACAGGAATGACAATATTTGTGAATTGTAATTTTCAAACAGAGTAGGGCATCTAATACCAGACAATGTGTCCTCGTATCTGGGTTCTTAGGTGCATGTTAACGCTAACGGTTAAAATTTAAGACTAGACCCAGGCTTTACCTGTTCGGTTGCATCTTTCATTTCGTACCCATCCAATGCTTCGACCTCAATTAATTTACCCCCTAATTGTTTCTGCATATCCGCAAAGAAACTGTCATTCGACACTGTAGAAGGAACGTTTTCCTCCTCCTGGTGGGCGTGTTGATTTGACCCTTCAATTAACGAGGCGGCCCTTACGCTTTCCAAAAAGTTTTGCCCCCCTTGCGCCTTATTCCTGTCAACGACAGACGGAAGCGAAATGCTTTTTTGAGCAGTCTTCAATGTTGGTGACCGCATAACGGCGGCGGGCTTCGATGACGTGTTACCACTTACCAACATTTCAGCGTTCGGGTTTGCAGATGACCTCTGCTCTGATACAACACCACTTGGCTGCTGATTAACCTTGGGCATCGTGTTTACCACTGGCGCGGTAGATAGGCGAATGGCGGGTGGAGTAGATGTGACCATTGATTGGATATTGAGGTTCTTGGGTTTCTGATTTTTTATCCCGGCTATCGCCATGGCTTGTGTAAAAGTAACACCTTCTTTTCTCAAGTCTTCAATGGTTGACATCGGAGTGCCGAATCTACTGATCACTTTTATTGCGGGAGCATCATCCTCGTAGGCGCTCAGAGGTATTTCCTCTTCTATAGGAACCGCCGAGGATCTGGTATTTTCAAATTGTCGGACGCCCTGATTTCCTGAAACACTAAACCCGCTTTGACTTGCCAGGTCCTCTAGAAAATTGTTTCTGGATACTTTTCCGAGCGATGACCCCATCGGGTTTTGAGAGGCCCGATCTGAAGGCGAGATGTTATAGCTGCGTTCGGAAACCTTATTGAGTGCATGAAGATATAAGGTTGAAAAATACTCCCTGTTCTTGTGGAAATCGAACTCGGGGCGATATTCCGAGCTTTTTTGAAAACCCGAGTCCTCACTAAAGTACCTTTCCAGCCCAAGTTCTATAAAGAACATATCGGAGTAACTCGACAGTTGAGGCGCATTGAGTTCGTTACGAAACCTTATGTTGGGAAAGGCTTGCTCATTTTTTAGAGGGGAGTACTCTTTGATTATTTGAAACTCAAGCTGTTTTCCAAAGTTGTACTGGTAAGTGTACAAACCCGAGCGGGAAGAAACACGAGGATCAGTAAAACCCAACTCCGCCATCTCATCAAGAGCACTTAGCGGATCGACACCTAACCCTACAATGTACAAGTCTCTCGCGAATAATACCTCTGGCATCTGGTCCACATCAGACAATCCGACGAAGGTATAAGGGGAATCAATGGGAGGGCCTCCCGCTTCAGCTTCTCGCGTGAAGAGATCTAGAAAAAAAGCCGGGACGGATTTTCCGTTCAATAATGACTTTTTGTATACGAGACCCTGGAGAGGTGAGATCCTCGCAGAATCTAGAAGTGGGTCGTCGCAAATGAAATCTTGATATTGCTTGGTCGTGTTCCCCTCACTATCCTGGGCTTTGGTCACCTTGGATATTTTGTGACTTATCCACTTAGACGAGGAGTCCCTTCGAGCAGCGCATGGAAACCCATTTAAATAATAAGGATCGAGTTGATCAAGAATGCTGTATTGACTTAGGAGTTGTTTACCATCTGGTGCTACAGATAGAAAGACCTCTCGTGATTTGAATCTTTTTTGATTGAATTCGTTGCGTAAAGTCTGGAAGAAATCAGTCATTTGGGCCTCTTTTTTTCTATCTTATTACAGCACCTTTGCAGCTCAAAAAAAATCATTTCCGGATTTACAGAAACGATATGAAACCATCTGCTTCGTTGACCGGAGGCTCGTTAAATCACCAACACGGAAATCATTGAGCAGAACATCCTTGGCTGGGTTTAACACCCCATCGACCATCTACATCAGATCTAGGATGCGAGAAATATTTGAAACCGAATTGAAGTTCGAGGAAGAAAACGACTGCCCTAAAGCTGACTGCGCAGGGATCACTGGAGCGTTTACCGGTGAGCTTTTGTCTATGAGGTAAATTCTCACCGGAGAGAATACTGATCCATTAGACAGTCAGAACTTTCTCTACGGCGAAGTCAACCGGGACGTTGTCGTAAATAGCACCTTGATTTGGCGACACCCTCTTTAGCGGCGATCGTTTGACATGTAGTTTCTTTTTCTTATCGATTGTGTAGCTTTCGAGAAAACCCAGCTCCACAAGTGTGCCACAGGCCGATTCAAATACCCTTCTGAAGGTATTCTTGTGTTCCATGGCTAGTTCGGCTTTTTCGGCGAGGGAGTCAATACTTTCCGGAATGGGATCTCTACTTGTCATTAGGTATTGAATGAGAAATTTCGCAAGAGTTTGACGTCCATCAATTTTGCGTCTCAAGTCATGACTACAAATCGTATATTCATTATTTGTGAATATGCTGGCGATCTTGGGATCCATCTCGATGTTGTAGTAACCACCAATCGTTGCCCCTTTGACCCAAGTCATACTTTGGATGAGTCTGCCCGGGTATTCCGCAATTTTGATTCTACGGTCGTCTTTTACTCGATATTGAGCAAGGAATACTGTGCCGCCATGCAGATATTTTAGACTGGCCTCCAGTCTGTCATAGTCCTTTTTGCTTGGGTTGCTTCCCTGTTTAATCCAACCCAGATCCTTGATAAAACTTGCTGAATAGATAGGCATTGGTTTACGTAAGTCGTGGCCAGTGCTGTTCATCAGGTGGAGAATACCGATTAGGACATCAAGGTCTGATTGTCGGAGCTCGAACCCCCAGTAGGATAGTTTGCAGTACCTGGTGTCACAGATAAGCTTGTTCTCGAAACTCTCACGCTTTCCTGCGCCACTTTTCCTGGCATTAAACAGTGCACCGCGCACCAGAGCATTTGGCATCGTGTAGAAACCAAGAGGCACATCCGGCAATGAAGAAAAACCTATCTCGTCATTCTGTTTTTCAGCCTTGTGCTCAAAGACAACGCCGCCTTCTTGATCGATAACCTCATATTTCAACCCTGACGAGGAAAGTGAGTTCAAGGACAGAGATTCTTCGAAGAGGCTTAAATTATTCATTCTGTTTACTCAAAAAGTGATCGAAGTCACGAACTTCAAGCGTAAAAAATTAGAAATTCGGGGGAGATCAAGCGTGAAGATAGCCTAAATGTACTTTTTTTAAAAAAAAGCGGTATCAAAATTACCTACCGTATATACGAAAGAAAAATGTACCACGTTGTTGAAATAAAAAAAAGAGATATTTTGAGGCCAACCCTTGTCCTCAGGAGATTATCTTACTGATTAAAAAAGGGATTAAAAATAGATTAAAGAAATGATTAGCACTCCAATTTACGCAATAAAAACATCAACTTAAATCGACTCTGGTGACTGTATGCACGAAGTCGGGTGATTGTAGTCACGATCCACAATGACTGTAGTTACGAGGCCGAATGATCGTATGCACGCACTAAAATGATCGTATTCACGATGCTTTTTATGAATGAAATCACGAAAAAAGTGATCGAATGACCGAGAAAAGTGAATGTAAACACGAAATAAGTGACTGGATCTACGATTATGGAGAACCCACAACGTCCCAGTAGCAACGACTGACCACCAAATAAGTCCTTTTTCTGGTGTTTTTTTTAGATCTGGAGACTACCTCGGGTAACCTTTTACAAAGAGTGGATATGCGGCACAGAATTTTTATGTCACTTAGACGAGACAAAGGGAATGAGGTAATGAAGAGCATCGAGTCAGGTCCGCTGAAAAGCTATGCTGATCAACTAGAAACTGTTAGTTCGCTTCTTGCCTCGCTGCAGGGATACTTTGGGGAAAACCTTCACACAGCACTTATCAAGAAGGATGGTGCAAGTGATGCCGATGCTAGCTGGGCGGTTTGTTCCGAGAAGAGTGGCGTGGTCTGCATCTGTGGAAAAAGAGACGCCGAGGGATCTCAGGAGCTGGCATTTGTCATCGCATCCCTTCTAAATCTGAGAAAATAAGGTGTAAAGAATGAACGCAATAGGCACTAATAAGGTTCAGGATACTAAGCAGTCATCAGATTTTACAATTAGGCAGTTCGCAAAGGGCGATTCCTCTGAGGAGGGCCTTCAATTTGCTTCTTTGATGACATCCTCTTTCAAAGAGCCGGAGTTCTTTAGCGACATCAGGGAGCAAGAAACCTCTCTGACAAATGACTTTTCCAGCCGTTTTGACGTCGAGGCTAGCCTAGCAATTCTAGCAAGGTCATCGTCATCACGAGATACCACTACGACCGCTCAAACCCCTTCTAACGGCTTTGCTTTCTTCAAACGGATCGAAGTTGTTAATCCCGTTACCGCGCAGTCGAATTCAGTTGATTACGAATCGAAATCAAATGCAGTGGATCAACAGACAAGGCAAGCTGATACGAATTCGCAGGAGCCTTTAGATCAACAAAAGAAGGCACACGATGGCGCCAAACAACAAGACAACAACAAGCAAAATGAGAGCAGGGTGATGGACAACAAGCGTTCAGAACCCCAAATAAATTCAAACCAGCACCAAAATGCTGACCTTATTGAAGATCTAGGGGCTCCCAAAAGCTATCTTTCTATCGCATCCGAGAGATTCGCGTCAATGCGTGTCGAGCAGAGGAGGATTCTAGAAACGCTTCAACCTGGTGCTCTAACAGCATCCCAGGGTGTCGCTGAGGCCGATTCTTCGATAACAACGAACATTTCGGCTCTGATCTCAGACAACCAGAAGCAAACCCGCCTGGAGTCTTTTGCCTCTATACGTTCACCGTTAAATACGAAGGGTTTCGCTGAGGAAGCATCCTCCAAGATAAGTCTCTTTATTGACAAAAGGGTATCCTCAGCGACGATATCGTTGTCACCGGATACGATGGGAGCTGTGAAAATCAACATTGAGGTCAAGGGCAACGATGTGTTTATGCGTCTTGCGGCTAAAGACGACGCCACAGCACAACTTTTCATGCAGAACCTTGGAACGCTAAAGGAATCACTGGCCGAGAAGGGATTGACACTCCATGTCGGGCAGGAGTCGTCCTTTTTAAGCGGAGGTTTTGATCAGAACGCAACAGGCCGTGACAACCAGAATGCACCAGAAAATGCGGGCGCCTTACAAGAGGCCGATGCTCACAATTTTGTGAAAACCGAGTCTCAAAATCCAGGTGAGGGCTATATATCCAAGGCTTAAGTGAGTGAATGCACGAACCCCATGCCGAAAATATCGACAGAGTGGTTCACTCCGGCCTTTTTAGTATCAGATACTGATCCCGTTCCTTGGTAGGAGTGCATTTAACCAAATCGGCGTCTATCCGGGTCAACGTGCCTTCTCCGTAGTAACAACTGGTCAACCTAGATAAGCCCCCATTGTTGTCAATAAACTCGTCTACATGCTTCTGCTTAAAGAACGCGAACATGGACATGTATAGGGCGCAGGCAACCACACCATATTTCAAAGTTGAAAAACTAAAGATGGTCTGAAGCCAAACTGGGCTCTTCTTCCTTAGTCGCTCAGGCAAAAGGCAATGATCAAACCTTATAGACTCGGCTTCTTCTTTAAACTTGGCGAGCAGTCTTTCTGATTGGGACAACAGATTTTCCAGTTGAACGTGATGTTCCTTTTGAACGCTGTTTTGCGCCATGTAGGTGAGAAGGATTGGCCAAAGGGGGTCAGAATCGCTCAACCGCAGGACATCAGACAAGTGGATGCCCATCTGAACTTCAGATTGAGTGGGCGAACGTCCTATTAACTCCCGGTATAAAAACGAAAAGCTGTCTTCCTGGATCTTTGGAAATAACGAGGAGGCACCATCTCGGGCATTGTCATTATCTTCTATGCTTCTCTTAAGGCTGCCGATTTTGTCCTTCAACGTAGAGAGAGGAGCAGGTGTTTGGTCCGACCCAGTCTTCACCGTAGAAGAGGAGATTACAGGCCTGGAATTGCTATTTCCATTTTCACGTTTGGTAACGGAGTCAGCGGCATGTTGGCTTACGGGGACCTCCTTGGCTCCGCCGTCTCCTCCCTGGTTGAACACCCCGGAAGACTTAAGCCCCTCCGGGGTAAAACGACTAAATACGTCGTCTTTGTTCGAACTCATTGTCCGAGAGCCTTTTTGTTATCGGCGACATCCGCGATAACGGACTTAACGATCGAAGATAAGTTAGAACGGCTCTGGTTCAAGAAGTTTCTCAAGCGAATTTGATTGAACGCGTTAAGACCGGTCTCCGAACCGTCCTTTTCGTGACCCTCAGTGAACGTAAGGTTACGGTGAACCAATGCATCACGAATCCCTGTGTCAAGGGGAGGAATCCACATATCCTCAGCGTATGGCAACTCGAAGTATTTCTTTTTCGCGCTGCTTGAATTCCAGATATCAAATTCACGACCAAGGAAAGTATTTCGTACTACAAAGAATTTGTTGTAGGGCCACTCTTGACGGAAGCAGTTCTCAAGAAGAATTACGGAATCTCTACCGGGATCGAGCATCCACACGATATTAAGAGAAACTCCGATTGACTGCATTGCTTCGGAGAAGATTCCGCCGAACTCGTCTGCAGCTTTGCCAACCTGGGCAGGAAGGCTTGCAACGATGATATCCCGATCAATGTTTTGAATCCAGTCGACCATAGCAGCCCATCCATCACCGGTACTCAAGTCAAATTTCCCTGTGGGAACCTTGTTTTCATAGACTACACTTACGTCCGGATTTCGCGAATCGCAATCCAGCAAGGCTAGGTAATCGTTATCGGGCTCATAAAGAATGTCCAGCAGGATCTTGGAGGTAAAACTTTTTCCAACTCCACCTTTGTCTCCGTGCACAAAAACTAATGATTTTCCCATGATTATTTTTTCCCCTGATTAATGGTTACTTTGTTCATAATGTTGTCCATCGACGAGCCCAAGCTTTTCCCGCCTCCCTTCTTCTTTCTCGACTTCACTCGCAATGGTTTTTTGTTCTCTATCGCCCAATCTTTGTAAAGTCGAACCAACGTTTGCCTGGTTGTTTCCACCCCGGAATCAGCAAGTCTTTTTATGATCTCCGACTGATTCATACTCTCAAGAAGCTCATGGATTAGAGCCATGTTTTCCTTGAGTAGTCTTGTTTTTGTGGGGTTTGGGCCGCGATTTTTAGGAAGTCGAGGATCCATTATCGAATCCTCTATGGCCTTTTCAAGACCTCTGCGCACCCGTTCGGTTAACGCGACGTTTTCTGTCATATTTACACTCCACCGATTTGAATTTTTGAGCCGACCAGTTTGAAGGCACCCGGTGCGTTATTCAGTGTCCGGCCCCTTACCTCCCCCCTACCTTTCTTCGTAACACCCACAGCATGGACATCACCCTCCACCAAACCAGAGTCGAGTACGACGACCATGTCCGCATAGATATCCCCATCAATCCGACCCTCAACATAAACACATGGAGCGATCACATCACCAACAACTGTTGCAGAAGGGTATATCCAACACACAGCCGTTTCCATTCCGTCAACAATCAAGCTCCCGAAGTGTCGCCCGTCAACTTTTAATCCCGTCGAACATTTGATATTGCCCTCACTTGTGCTGTTGGAGGCGAGCGTACTCCCTATTGCTTTGGCACCCACCGCCTCGCCAGCCGAGGAAAAAATTTTGTACTGCAGGAATCCATCAGAGCTTTTATTTTTCTTTTTGAGTGACCACATATTTAAGATCCGTCATCCATTATTTGAATAAGGCGCCTATCGGTAAGAACAAAGAGCTCCACCGGATTTACAGACACCACCACCTCTCCGTTTGGCAAAACCATCCCGACACGGAAGTCAGCTATTTCATCGCCCTTTCTAAACAACGCCCTGGACGAGTCAATCAAGATCAGCCCACTATTTCTCAGCAATACGTTCCCAGATAGCCAATCTCCGGACGAAGGTCTATAAACCCTCGCTTTCTCGCTGGTCGGTGGCTTTGCACTCAGGCCAAATGGATCCGGGGCGGGCGACTGACCTTGCTGTTGTTCAGTGCTTGGAGCTCGCCTCATCAAAACCATCGAATTCTCCTGGGCAATTAAATCCACCAATTTTTCAACATCCTTCATCGCTTTGGGAACCAAACTCGGATCCACAACCTTTTTAACCGGTTCGAAAACCTCCATTTTTGAGACGTCCACTTCATATTCGACGGTCTCCTCAAAATCCACCAGCAAGCGTGAATTACTTACCGCCATTGGAACCGTGAAGCAGGTCGCCGCCAAAGCCCCCAGAAATAAAACAACCGGCATGCGCCTTTTTTTAATTAGGGACATCCTGACAATCTGTAGATTCAGATCAGAAGGCGGCGGAACGAACAATTAAGGCACCATAAAATGTTTTAGTATATATAATGTAGCAAAAACAAGATGACAAATCAAGAGAAAAAGTGTAAAATTGAGGTAAATTATGGATAAATATAAAAATGCCGAAAAAAGCACCACTCATACCGCCACTTAAGCGTGAATTCTCTCCGAGGTGTCTCCAGCTTTGGTTGACCAGCGAGTTCTCGGAGATTGTATTGAATCGCTCCCCGCTAGAGCTCGGGTTCTTCCTTCGAATCGCCCACCACGCCTTTAGTCCTGGCGCAAGAGCTTCTCTTCCATCTCGTAGGTTGTGCCTCCTGAGTGTCCTCGGGCTAAAGGAATCCGACCTTGCCAGCAAAGAAACTGTCTCGGCTGTGAATTGGAGCCTTGGGGGTTGGAGGCTCGCTAGCGATGGCCGCCTATATCACCCCCATTTTGCTTACCTTTATTCAAGGGCCTACAACGACGATTCGTTTGGGATTGCGGTAAGTGAAGGTTTCAAGCCGGGATCGGTGCTCTCCCTTCTTGCGTCGAACAATGTGGGCGGTTTCGTGGAGACGTCGATACAAATTTCTCAGGAGTTGGCTGCTTCATTTTCAAGCGGACGGATTTTGTCCGTCTCAGATATTTTTAAAAGGCCTAGTGGCCAAGACATCTGTACTGGGGATACTTTCGGAGACGACTTCAGGGGGGCACCGCTAACCAGCGAGGAGTTTGGCTTGAATATAGAAGAGGGTGCTCTTCCCTTGTCTGTGTTTGATCGCCTTACCGCCTCCTTTGATAGCATCATGACTGCCCAGGCTTTTCGCTCAATATTTTCTTCTGGGGGCCGAAACAAAGTTCACAAAATTAACGCCAACTGGATCCTCTTTAACAAGATCTTCCCGGAGGGAGTTCAGCTTGGTTATTTTGATGTTTTGTACTCCAGGTTGATTAAGCAGAAAAGCGGCGACCTCACTCTGCCTTACCTGGTAAAAATTTTCGATTCTTATTCCATGGCCATAAAGAATGTGCAGGCCTCGGAGTGGGTTTCAAGGGAGATTGGCGTTCTGCTTCTTGGTCTCCCCTCGCAAATTGCGTCAAAAATCTCCTTCTCTTTGTTGTCGAGATCGGCGCATTTTGATCGACAATATTACGAGTCGAAGCTTTTTGAAGCCTTCAATCAAGAGGGAAAGCGAAAGTTTGTTCTGTTGGAAAAGATATCGAGCGAGTTGCTTGCCGAGAGTTCATTTATCCACACATCGACGGGATCGGATGTAGTCGACACACCTGATGCCGCCGGTGGTGCCATAGACGTGTTTGATTTGATTGGGAGAAACTGATGGTGCAGAAACGCGAAGACCTCCTTAAGGTTAAGTCACGCTGGCAGCTTGAAGAAGTGGAAGTGTTTTTTGATTATCTTGATATCATCATCGGGAAGGTCTACAGCTCTGTTTGCGATTTGGATGTCAAAAGATTCTGGCTTTCACGATTTGATTCATATCCCCTTAATGATGTGATGAAGGGTTTTCATCGGATGATCGAATCCGGAAAGATATATGGGCGACCTACGCCGGACCTTTTGTTTTTGGAGTTATCACAGAATAATCTATCATTGGCTCGTGAAAAGTGGTCTGAAGTCCAGGACGCTGTAAGGCTTATCGGCCCTCATCGATCGGTTGAGTTCTCGTCACCCGACATTGCCTTTGCGGTAAGGTCTATAGGCTGGTTCAGGATATGCTCTGCTTACATCAGTGACGAATCGGCTTTGTTTGCCCTCTTCACGGAGAAACTTGCTCACCACAATCCCTCTCTTCACGATTCCGTGGTTCTCGGGCTGGGGAACGAGAATAGAAAGGCCCTTGGAATTACATTTCAGGAGCCCACCAAAACTCCGGCCGCCGAACAAAGGTACGCGGATGGTATTACAGGCGGTTCATTACTTCTGGATTCCGCCAAAAAAACTCCGTAATGTTTTGTTTTTCTATTTAATGCTCTTTTTTTTGATCTAATAGATAGATATAAAAATGGAGCATCAAATTGTCGGCAGAAGCTAACAAAAAGCAAATTCAAAGGCCAAATCCTCCGGTTCGAAAGCAACCGGAGCTGACCCCTTTGGAGCTAATCTCCGCTCGCAACCTTACTGTTTTCCATCAAAACAAGTTGCTGAAAAAGGCCGTGCAGGGTCTTTGTGCGCTCGTTGTGATGTGTTTTGGTGTGATTTTTGTATTGGCCCAACGGGAGCCCCAGGACAACTTCTTTGCAACCACGCCAGAGGGTGTGATTACCAAAATAGAACCCCTTTCCAAGCCGATGCTCACCAACGCCCAGGTTTCGAGGTTTGCCATTGAGGCGGTAACAGAGACGATGTCTATTACTTACGTGGACTACGAAAGAAAGTTGTCCGAAAGTCAGGAGTATTATCGTCCCGATGTGTTCGCCACTATCCTGGACGAGATTCGGAATTCAGGCTTTCTGAAGGACGTAACATCTGGATTATATATCGCAACTGCTGTTCCAATAGAGGCTCCACTCATTGTCAGGGAGGGCGATCGCGGTGGAGTCTATGCGTGGGAAGTTACATTCCCGATTGCGGTTAAGCTCTTAGGAAGAAACGACAGCAAGAGTCAGTTGTACGATGCCGCTGTTGTGGTTGAGCGTGCCCCTTCGGAAATTAGACCTCGCAGCATTGCGGTTACCCGTTTGCTGCTAAACCCGAGGTAAATAATGTCTCAACATAATAGTTTTGCTTCGGCCAATCCATTTTCCGATGAAAACCTAAAGAGGGTTGCAGTTGAGCAACTGCCTTTTAGTTTCGAGTTCCCATTTGATTTGAGTGGCGATGCTCTTCTTTGGGCTCAGAGGGTAAGTTATTTGTCTAGCGATTTTTCCCTTCTTAAAGAGGGGTTCAACAAGGCAATTCAGGACGCACCAAGCCAAGAGGCCGCCGAATATTTCAGATCAAAGGTTTTAGAGAGACTGAAAAAGAAGGTGTCACAACTCGATTTTTTAATAAGCAATAAGATACCCGTGAGTGAGGATCTCGTAAGCAGGCTTGCCGATGTATCGGAGTTCACCGATCTTCATCAAAAACTGATTGGCTGCATTTCAGATGAAAACATGAGTCACCCCATTGTTAAAAAGGCTCTGCACTTGAAATGAAGCAACCCCTTATCGTATTACTCTTTACCGTGCTCCCTTCTGTCCTTTTTGCGCAAGGCGTTATACCAGGATTCGGCGATTCGGCTCAGCCTTCCCCGGCACAAAACCCTGGTGCCCCCCCGGCGGCTGGCGCGTACTATCAGCTTCCCAATGGAGACCTGATTGGACCCGATGGGAAGCCGATTTTCCAAGGTGGAGGTAGTGCTGCAGCCAATGGCGGTATCCCAATCGTTACTAACCCGGCAAATTCCAATAATGCAAATGGACAAAGACTCAGTCCCTTAAGTGCGGCTCCGCCGGGAGCAGTGACGCCGAATGGCGGGGCATCCGCTATTGGTAAAGTGCAGCGACAATTTGAAATGAAGCCAGACGTTGTTTATGGACCTGATGGCTATGTGACGGTCAAGCCGCTTGCCGACATGCAGGATCCATTCGCGACAGCTACGGATCTGTTTGTTCCACTTACGCCTCAACAGGTGCGTAATGCTCGACGAGCCTTTGAATTAAACCTCCAGGCACGTCAAAAGGATTTCCATGGAGACATGCCAACCCCCTCGACATCTCAGGTTGTGTTGGATCTTTCTCCTTCGGCCACGCCCCCTTTGGTCAGGGTTATACCAGGAAATGGCTCCGTTGTGAGTTTCAGAGACATTACCGGCGCGGCCTGGCCAATTGTATCTTTCAAGTCGTTTAACTCAAGAGGCTTCGAGGTTACTCAGCCGATCAAGGGTTCAAACATGATCGAAGTTTCGGCTATCGAGAACTACGCCAACGGCAATCTCTCCGTCGTTCTTCAGAACTTCCCTTCTCCCATCATTATTTCTACAGTTTCCACTGCTGCGAAGCAGATCGACTCCAAGGTAGATATTCAGATACCCAAGTTGGGACCTAATGCGGCCCAATCAGCTATTCCGACAAAGGTAGCAACAGATCAGTCGCTTTTTGATGTTCTATATGGGGTGCTTCCGGAGGGTGCTAATGCTCTTGTTGTTAGTGGTGCGCAAGCCAAGGCATGGAAAACAGTGGAGGGCGAGATGCTAGTCACTGGAGCCCTTCAAATAATCAGCCCTCAGCCTATTGAGCGTACGGGACTAGGTGATGGTTTTTATGCTTACCGAATTCCGCTTTCACGAGTCGTCTTGGTAAGTCAGAACGGTACAGAGAGAAAGATGGTTTTGACCGATAGGGCGAAGATAGATGGAAAATAATGCCGTAAAGAAGAAGCAGCTAGTGATCATAGCTGGCGCTCTCGGGCTTTTGTTCCTGATGGTTATTTTTGGAATTATGTCTGTCACCTCCGAGGAGCCTCAGGTAATCGTTGAGCAGTCCGCCATTCAGCAAGGCAGAGACCAAGGCGTTACCCCCAGGCAGGGCAAGGTATCAGAACTCCCTCCTGCTTATCAAGAATCAATGCGCGAGTACGATAAGCAGAAAAAGGTGCGTGCAGAGAACGACGAATCCGTTCTCGCTTCTATGCCCATTTTCAATCCAACTGAGGAGCCCAGAGTAAATGTGGAGCCCGACGATCCAGCTAAGGAAGCCGAATTAGAAAGACAGGCGATGATAAGTCAGGCGGCCCAAAGGGTTATCTATGAAGAAGCAAAAAAGCCGCGGAAGGTTTACCACCCGGAAGATTACGAGATTGTGATCACCGGCTACAGCGATGTCATTAATGGATTCATCAAGCGTGAGCCCACGACATCGTTAGCCTCTAATTCTGTGGTTAACACCTTTGAGGATATTGAGCTTGCCAACAAATACGCCGGTTTCGCAAGGCCAGCCGCATCATCGCAGCAACCCCAGGTTAATTCAGGTGGGTCTACAGGCGCTGTACAGCAAACTGTAGAGGATCTCCAAAAACAAGTGCGTCAGATGTATCCAACCAAAGCTGGGGATCTGCTGTACAGCTATACGATAAATCAAATTGATACAGCGGCGAAAGTGCCAGTGATTGTTGAGATTTCCTCCGGGCCTCTCAGGAAATCCCGCTTTATTGGCGAGCCTACACTGGTAAACAAAAAGGCAATGATTAAATTTACGCGCGCCGAGACCCCGGATGGTTTGAGCTTAGAGATCCAGGCTGCCGCTGTAAGAATGGAAGATGTGGGGGCCCTCATAGAAGGGGAGTATGACGGGGTTTATTGGCAGAGGTTCGGGCTGCCGGGACTTGCAGCCCTCATTAGTGGGACATCCCAATCTGCCAACGAGATCCTCCAAAACCAAGGAAGGGTCACCACCCAAGGGCCACTTGGCGGTATTACTTCTGCCACACCTCCTGAGACCATCTCCTCCGCGGTAAAAAAGGGAGCCTTCGGAGGTATAGCTGAGGCCGGTAAGACAATCGCTGATGAAATCAAAAGAGAGGCTAAGGAGTCCATTCCAAGCGTTCGTATTGAGGCGAATCAGCCCCTAGCTATTCTTATGTTTTCCTCTGTCAGGGTTTCTCCCGGTTCCGTTGCCAATTTAACCAGAAGCCCCTTGGCTAATGTCGGACAGATCCCCAACCAGGGTCTGTCGGCCTCAATTCTTCCGGCGGGGTCGAGAGAAGCCGCCATTAATAGGTGATTTTATGGACAATAAAGACGTTTTTTCCTTCGAAGCTGATAATCAGTCTTCCTCTACCACTCCCCCTGGGTCGAATGATATCCCCTCGGAAGAGGAGTTCTCTGTAGCGAAAAATCTTCCTCAGGAAGAGGAGGACATCTTCGCGGCGTTCTCTTCAGGTACACCCGAGAAGACCGCTGACGCCACCAAATCAGATGGGGTGGAAAGCCCCGCCGACTCGATATCGAAGGGGGGGCTGGCCTCTAAGGTTTCCGCCCTTTTTGAAAGCAAGGCGGCCAAAATAGGCGCTGGATTTGCTCTACTTGTACTGTCTTTTGGTGCGTTCAAGGCTTTCGTGTATCAAGAGCCTCTTCAGGAAGTCGCCGTTGTGGCTCCCCAGGACCCTATGCCACCGCCTCCGTCTGAGCCCATTGTCGATGGCGGAACGCCCCCTCAAGATTTCCTTTTTGCACTTGAACCTGGGCAGGCTCAACAGCCAGGAATGCCTAATTCAACGCCAGGATCACAAACTGATTTCTTGGGTGTTGACTCCGCTCCAGGGAGTGCTCCTTCGGTTCCAGTGCCCCCAATGGTTGCTGAAGCAACATCACCCCAGATGACCTCTCCTAGTCAGCCATCCATGGGGACACAGCCATCCATGGGGACACAGCCGGCCCCAATGGGAGCAATCCAGCAAGGCGCGCCCTCAGTTAACCAACCTGCACAGATGGGATCCCCATCTGTAGCACAGAGTTTCAGTCCGCCTACCGCGCCACCTGGGTTTACAGCACCTATGGTCGCCCCGCAGCAGGGAACAACTCAATCGGCGGGTCTGCAGGCGCAGCCTACTTTTCAGTCTGACTCCGGAATGCAAACCCCACCAATATCAACCGGTACTACAGCCCAGGCAACTGAGTCGATGAAGTCCCCGGATGAATATCAGAAGCTCCTGAATCAAAAGGATGCTGAGATCGCGAAATTAAGGAAGGATCTCGCAAGGGCGAGGACTGATTATCAAAAGGTGGCCACCGCCAGCAAGAAGATTCTCTCCAAAGAAAAAGAAATGCGTGCTTACTATGCCGAGAAATCCGGCACCTCAGAACAGCCGCCAGCCAAGGCCTCAGCCGTAAAGGGGTTCTCAATCAAGGCGATTGTAGAAGGTCTCGCCTGGGTGAATACAGCCTCCGGTTCGGTTGTTCCGGTTCGACCAGGAGACTCCATTGGCGGCGCCCGCGTGGTGTCCATTGACCCAGTCGCAATGATTGTAAAAACAAGTTCTGGCGAAATACGGTGAATTTTTATAGATTTTTTTTGCGTCTGGTACTATAAATTTTGTTATGACATTACTGAAGAAGAAATAAATGCCAGTTCCGGGTACGGGTCTCTTTCAGCAACTTTCTGCGGCCGATTTGTCGGCCCTGGGAGAGCTGCTTCGCTACATGTTCTACATGGGCGGAGTCCTTATGATTGGTCATGGCATCTGGAAGATGGTGGAAGCATCCCAGGCTGGGAAGCAAGAGGGAACCTTGGGGTTTCGTTCTCTTTTGATCGGTTCGGCCCTGATGGGGATGGGGCCCATCATAAATTTTATTAGCAGCTCGATGCTTACGGCTCCACTGAGCGCCGGAGATTTCAATCGTATTTTGGATTTTGCAGTTGTTGAGCCGGGTCCCGTGTCAACTACTACTAGCACTGCCAATTACAGTGCTGTCACCTCGACTTTCATCAACATGATGGTGTTATTCGGATATTGGTCGGTAGGGAAAGGTCTTCTGATGTTGAAAAAGACTTCGGATGGAGCTGCGCCGCATATGGACGAGGGTGCTCTCAGCGGTTTAACGCACATCGTGTTTGGCTGTTTGTTAATAAATATCAGGGTAGTACTACCTTCGGTGTTGGTAACGCTTCTCGGCTTTAATGCGAGTGTCGTTGCTGCTTTTATGGGTTAGTTGTGTTTGCCGCATTTGCGGTTTCTTTTAGCGTTGGAGAATAGTATGAAATTGTTTAGCATCCCTCAGGAAAAAAGGAACGTCGTTATCCTTTCTTTCTTTTTTATCGCGTTCATGATGATGTTCGCAGAACCAGCGCTCGCGCAGGCTACTGCTACGAACCTAGGTGGCTGGGTTACCAACTTCAAAAACGGTACATTGAAGCCGATTCTTGAATTCGGTGTCTATGTGGCCTACGCCGCTGGTGTTGGCGTTACAGGTGTGGGTATTAATAAGTTCATCAAGGTCAGCAAGGGTGATCCTCAAACTGGCCCAGGTGAAGCGGCCGCTTATACATTTGGCGGTGGTGGATTGATGGCATTAGGTTTCATTGCTGATTATGCTGCGAACTCCATGACAATCGGCGGTACTGCCCCAGGCACCTGGGGGGTTCGAAGCGCTGCTGATGTGCTCCAAGCGTTGCTCCCGGTCATTGGTTAATGAACCAAACGGCTCCAAGCGCTGAATTTGAGTCGACCTCCATGATCGTGGGGGTCGGCTTCAATACAGCAAAGAGGATTCGTCAATTCAAAATTGAAACTCACCCGCCGGCAGTTAGAAACTACCTGGAATCCTTCTCCTTAAGGTGTGCTTTCTGTGGTTTCGCATGCGGGGATTATGTGTCCCTAGCGGCGAAAAACGATGATTACTCTGCATCATTGGCTTCTAATTTGTCGCCAGCATGCCCCTTCTGTTTTGCCGCAAAAAACATGGATCTTGTTGAAGATCGATCCCATGGGCAACTCGTGTATTTCCCTGAGGTCTCCCAAGCCCTGATTAATCGTGGGCTGAGAAGTTTGTTCGTGAAATCCTCACTGGGTGATTCCACTGCAAAAGAGATTGGCAAGCGGGTTTTCGCTAGTTTTAGGGCTCGCGCCACGGTCGTAGAAAGCTCCTGGGGATCATCTGACCCCGTGGTTTTCTCCAAAGCGTTGAGGTGTCTCAATCACACTACCTATGAAGAAATTCGAGAAAAGCTGTGTTCGCTCAGATTCGTTCCGACTCCTTCATGCACATTAATAGGCCCCCAGTACATTGACTATCTTGGAGGTCAAGCAAAGAAAGCAGATCCCAATGGCTCGAACGTAGAAGAGCTCATTTACTCCTTGGTGTTGAGGGAACATGGCTAAGAATACGGGCGTTATTAGTTCCGATGAGATAGACATTCGGAAGATACGTCGAGACAGTCGGCCGGCATACGTTCGTTTCCATGCGTGGTGCACGGATCCTGCAAATACTTTGTTTATATTGGGCTCGATGGCTACCCTGCTAGTCCTGGTTCCCGCTCTTTTGGTACCGGTCTTCCTCCTCTACGTCATTCTTTCTCTGATGCTTTCAGGGTTAAAAATCAAGATGCCGGTTCGAGTTCCAATTAATGCGAACACCACCGACTTTAGTGAACCCAACCCGGAAAGGAAGAATAAATTTCTCAATGGCAAGGGCATATTTTATCTTGGTCATGATCGGTCCCCGGAGGGAAATCAAGAGCAAGTTTTCGCATCGGACAGTGATGCAAGGACACATTTTTTTGCTCTCGGGACCACGGGCAGCGGTAAGACACAGGCACTATTGAGTTGGGCTTTTAACTCATTGTCGTGGGGTTCCTCGTTCATCTACATCGACGGGAAAGCTGATAACAACCTGGTTTACCAGAGTTATGCGATGTGTAGGCGGGTTGCAAGGGAAGATGACTTCTTTGTGATCAACTTTACAACCGGCGATAGGGATGCCTTTGAGCTTCGTCGCGAAGATAAGTACAACAGCAACACGATCAATCCTTTTGCTGTCGGAAGTGCGAACGCACTTACACAACTTGTAAGCTCCTTGATGCCGGAATCGGGTGGCGATAATGCCATGTGGCAGGGTCTGGCTATTGGTATGGTAAATGCTGTCATCAATGGTTTGTGTTACAAAAGGTTCCAGGATGGCTTTACTATCGATGCCGGCATACTCCGGGACTATATTGAACTTTCCATGCTCATCAAGCTCACCCGTGAGTTTGATTCCCGCTCTGATGCGCCAAAGGATCTCGTATTTAAGCCGCTGAAAACCTATTTGATGAACTTGCCTGGATTTGACTGGGAGATCAATCTGGTAAGAGAGCAGCCCGTTTCGGAGGATACGAAAAAACAGCATGACTTCAGGTCTATGCAGTTTCTCCGGCAGTTAACCATGCTTGCTGATACCTATGGTTCCGTGTTTAAAGCACAGATCCCCGAAGTAGACATGCTCGACGTCGTGCTAAAACGCAGGATTGTCATTGTGTGTATTCCCTCCCTTGAAAAAAGTGAGGAAGAATCACAAGGCGTTGGGAAGCTGGTTATTTCCAGCATCAAGTTGATGATGGCAAAGACCCTGGGCGCTGATGTCGAGGGGGATTATGATGACGCGGTTGGATCAAAACCCACCAAAAGTAAGTCGCCCTTTGTTGCCATATTTGACGAACTTGGATACTACTTCACGAAGGGTCTGGCGGCAATGTTTGCCCAGGCACGTGGTCTTGGGTTTGCGCTTTTCGCAGCAGGACAGGACCTATCCGCGATGATGAAAGGGTCCAATAAAGAAGAAGCCGAATCCGTTGTTGCCAACACCAAGTTCAAAATCTCTCTAGCCATGGAAGACCCCGAGCGAACTGCAGATTTGATCATCAAGACGGCCGGCAAAGCAATTGTTTCCGAAGTGGCCGGTTACGAAGGAAAGATGGGCTCGGTTACTTCAGCGACATACAAAGATAACCTTAACGCCACAATCCAGGAAAGGAATAGGCTCACGCTTGAGGAGCTTAGAGACATGGACTCCGGTGAATCGGTGCTTCTTTGGAGAGACCGTATCATCCGCATGCAAAATTTCTACGTGTTCAGCGGGCCCGGTGCAATTGGCGAGGGCGGCTCACACAGGCTTAATCAGTTGCTTTCTTGCTTCTGCCCCGGAAAAGATGAAATCATGGTGGCAGCCAAAGAGCTGCCCCCGATTAAGAAAGACCCGGTTTCGTCCATCCTCTCCGTTTTGCTTTCTGGAGAGCCTGCAGAGACTGGGGAGACAGATGATATTGGCGACCAAATTATTGTTCATTCTTTGGCACCCCTAAATCTTGATAAGAATAAATCCGGCATAGAGACAGAATTAGGGATCTATTATCGATTCCGTGAGCTATTTGAAGAAACCGGTAAGGGCACTCATTCCGCCCGCAGGCGCTCCGGTTCCGGGCCTTCTCTTAACCCCAGCGTCCAAAGGAAATCCATGGATGCTGGAGCGACTCCCGTAATTGAGGAGACGGGTTTCCGCATCAACTTTGAGAAGATATTTACCGAGGATACAGAAGCCATCTATCCAGTTGTTCCGGTCCTCAATTATTCAAAACTTGACCTTGCGGTCGACTTTGTCAACGGCAAGCCGACCATCAATGAGACGGCCTGGATAGTTAATCTTGACCCCGAAACAAAAACCTCTCTGGAAACCCTTGATACCCTCCTTGAGTCGAGGGAGAGCTCCGCGGAGAGTATCACCCGCACCCTTAACTATCAGGCGAAACCCGAGGGGTTCTTGAGTCGAGAACTTCACGAGATAGGCCCTGATTTCAACAGCAAGAAGTCTGGATTTATTGCTTAGAACTCACCATGCTTAATAGACGAGATTTTTTAAAAGCTGCGCTTTTGGCAACTGCGACACCTTCCCTGATCATGCCAGAGGATATCCAAGCTTCATCACCAAAACCTTGGCTCAATATGACGTCCATGCCCCTATACCTCAAGCGAGGCAAAGATGTTGCCCGGCTAGATCTTCGGGAGGTTGGGCACTTCTCTACATTTAGATATCTAACCAGGGATGTTAAGGCCAACACGATTGGCTATCCAGACCCGGATTTGGCAGGGTTGGTCTCCTGGATTCAAGCTGTCGTTGCCACGCGCAGGGGTGTTTTAGAGCCTTTCGTTATCACGAGTGGATTACGCACAAAAGCAACCAATCGGGCTATTGAAGGTGCAGCTCAAAACAGCATGCATCTGCCAGATGAAAGAGGCGTGTTCAGGGCTATCGATCTGTATTCCCCAAAGGTGTCCCCGTCTGAGATAGCCGAACTAGCTAAGGCAGCGCGCGAGGGCGGTGTTGGTCTATATTCCTCACGGGGTTTCTTGCACATAGATACCGGCCGAGTGAGAGCCTGGGGAAAGTAAAGCAAACCGCCCTAACGGCGGTTTTTTAATCAAACAATAATTGACAAAGCGAGAAAAAAAGGGTAGCATTATTTCTCTTTCTGCATTTCAACCTCTTTGTTTTGTGGTTTTATTAAATCAAGAAAAATAGAATCATTGAACATTGTGAGGTAATCATGAAAAACATGAAATTCTTGGATCTAGTAAACAGCGCTGTCGGGATGATTAAATCAAGCGTACCGGACGCCGACATTATTTTCGAGAAGGATGAAGAAAGGCTTCGTTTCTGGGTAGAGCACATTCTCAACACAGATCCGGAGCGCCTGGAGTGGCATATTTGCAGGTTGCAAGGATTCGGCGGCTCGGATATCGGCCCCTTGGCCATAGAACTCATCCATAACGGCTACGCCGCTCTCCCCAACCATCACGCGAGAAATGTAATCGCTCAGAAATTATGCCTTGAAGTTCCAAAACGTCCAACCTTTGCTATGCGGGTGGGTACGCTGATCGAGCCTGATGCGAAAAAGGTATTGATCGAAAGAATTCTGAGAGCTGGAGGGCGTGTCGACTCAGAAGCACACGCTGCCATTCGCCGCTGGAATTCCGACTTGGATATGCGCCTTGCCAAGGGCGAAAAGTTTAAGTACATGGTGGGCGAGCCTGATCTCATTTTTGTTATTGATAACCTGAGATATGTGACCGATATTAAGTATTCCTCAGACAAGGCCGACACGGAAATCCTTGAAGAGTATGTTTACCAAGTTCATCACTACGCAAAAATCCTGGAGGAGGGCTTAGATTTACCCGTCCACGGGCTCAGACTTTCAAAATATGTTCCAGATGATGACGGTTATCCCGAAGCCAAGACCTTTGTTGTTCACAAAGAACAGGCTCGCTATCTAGATATTGAGAATGCGATCTCGATAGCATCTGACTTCCGCATCAAAGGGATGCTTCCACCCTATCAGACGCGTTCAATACCAAACATCAGTGACCCTGAGGAACTGAAAACGATCGCCGACTATACAAACGAATATTTTTCTTGGTCAACGATCGAAAAAAAAGCGGTAGAGCGAAAACAGCAAATACGAGTTCAGGTCGAGAGCCTTGCAAACCAGTTGACGCTGGATTTCGGAATGGATAACCGTATGAAGGGCTCTCTGGGAACTCTTCGGGTTGGTCTAATGAATATTGGTTTTTCTCTGGACATCAATACTCAAAGTCTCTTGGAGGAACTGATTTCCAAAGGTGCAATTAAGTCCGCAGATGAAGTTACATCGAAATCCAAGGAACTAGATCAGGACCGAGTGATGCACTTTATTCAAGATCACTGCGAAAAAACAGGCCTGAAGTTTGAAGACGTCCTTTCGTCTCTCTCAAAAATGGAAATAGATGAAGACAAACTCATGAGAATCGCGGTAAACGAGTTCGGTGATGATCCAATCCCAGGCGTAATCCAGAAGATCCGTCTATCGGAGTCAAAGTCTAAGGGTGTTGGAATAGAGGAATGTCGTGAGCTTGCAGAGGAGAGCCTTGCTGGCGTGTCACGTTTAATCAAGGCTCAGGCAGACATCAATACAACCGGTTCGTTGGCCAAGCCATCACCCACGAAGAAGAAGGCGACCAGCATTGCGGCGCCTAAAGAGACCGATGCGGTACTGCAGGCAACCGACAGCGCGCCAAATCAAAAGCCAGTGGTAAGCGATCTATTTAATATGAAGTTTTAACCGGGGCAACCCACTCTTACGCGAAAGTCGAAATTACGGAGACGATAATGAAAGATGATTTCTTAGCACAGTTGAAGCAGAATAACGGTGGCATGACCGCCCCACGTGAGCGCATGAGCTCCTACCGAACCATTGCTGTGACAGGGTACCCCGATGCGGAGACTGTTAATGGTGTCGAGGTGGAAATCACCCCAGACGGCCTTGCATATAAGCAGGATAAAAATGGTCACAATATCGAGCTCAGCTTCAAGTTGTCTAAGGACATCAAAAGCGATCGACCACCCCGTATTTCCGCAATCAGAACAAGCGAGCGCGGCTGGGAAGAGTACGTAAACCGCAAAACAGTGCAGTTCCAGCAACTCCTGGATGGAAATCCTGACCACGGTTTGGAAGGCGAGTTGTACGACAATCTGCTTCAGGTCATGGAAGACCGAATGAGCTTCGAGGGCGCTCTAAAGAAGAGTACCAAGATTGTGCAGCACGGTGGCATCCTTCAATTTGACGGCGTATCCAACAAGGGAACCCACTTTGAAGCAAGCTGGATGAAAACTCTGTCGCGCGCCTGGGGGGAGTCCGTTGTAGTACCGCAGGGTGACGCAATGATCCATATCCATCCAGTGTCTATTAGCGTGGACAACGGGCGAGGTAAAACTTATCCAGTGATTGGTGCTGAGGCGGTCGATATCATCAACCGCCTCTCCCCAACTGAAGCGGAAGAAAAAGCCAACATCTCCGTGGATATTCTTCTCACCCGTTTGGCCAAAACCACCCGCAATAACGTTGCTGCCCTCATGTCTGAGCAGTTTGATCTTCTGTCCAATCTCGGGGTAGGTAAGTCTGCAGCAATCATGACCCGAATTTTTGCACCAAATGATCCGGCGCACCCCATCTCGATTTCAACTGCCGAGATTGGCGCCGAGCCTATCGAGGGTGTGTTCAATGACGACGGGACACAAAAATACAAATTGCGCGATACCGGAAGCGCCGTCCATCGTATTTTCAACACACCGTCAGGGATGACAAAACCAGATGGCGAACCAATGAATCGCGGGGAGCTATTTGAGAGGGCGCTTGAGCACGGAGCGATTATTGAGGTTACCCCCCTCATCAAGACCTCCCAGTCGAAACTGGCCAAGCAAAATATCATCAAGAACAACGGAACAATGCGACCAGGTGACGCACTGATGACGGTGTGCACTGGCGAGTTTATCCCTGACCTGGACGAAGAGGGTAACCAGAAGTTTAAGGTGGGCAGCGACATGTCTGGTGAAACACAGATCCCTATTTTCACTTACCAGCCTCGCTATACATACCTGCAGGCAGCGGCGCTTTCCAGACCGATGGACCAGGACCGTGGGGTTATGCTCAAGAACGCGATGCATATGCCCGCAACCAACAAGAGCATGATTGCGATTCCAGTTGGTGTTTATTCCAAAAATGGTGCCACAGTCAAACCAATGGCAATGATGGGAGGGTCTTCAAATTTTTTGGACTCAGTGAGGGCGCAGAACGATCAGAAGGATGATCTTTCAGACATGCCTGCAGCATCACTATCCCGGGCTCCTTCAACAACCGGATTTGACAACAATTTCTAATTGTCATTTTTGCTAACAAAAGGCCCCAGTGGGGCCTTTTTTATTGATGCTAACTAGCAGTCCCATTCTGCATTTTCAATCCCAAGTATTCGAGGATCTTTGAAGTTTATCCCCTATCATTATTGGAGAAAAAACCAATCAGGATAGAGCGATGTCAAAAAAAAAGTGGCTAGATTTTTCACCCTATAACGCCGAAGCTGTCATTCTGCGCCCACTTCAAAAACGCAGCTTTTATCTGATTAAAGGGCTGGTTCCAGGCTCCGAGGAATTTAACTCGATACTATCCCTCAAGAACGGACTGGGAAAAGAAATCTTCAAGCAAAAGGATGGAGAGAATGGGGAAGTCCACCTTTACACCGATGCGAATTTCGTACCCCTTTCATCTATTCATAAATGTCTTCCTAATGCCCAGCTCACCGAAGTGGAGCCAAAAAACGTACTGTTGGATGCCAACAATTTGGCACTCTCGGATGACGTGGATCGAAACCGCTTTGCTGAAAGCATGTTTAAGGACATTACGCCGGCGGGCACCAACTATCATGGCGATACGGTTTATTTAAACCAGTTTGTCCGTGCTATTCATCGAACAGACAAACAGGGCTCCTCTCATTTTATTTACGAAGACCAGCTAGACGATCCGGCCGCATTCTTTAGACTGCCGCAAGATCCATCGCTTAAAAACGATGCTCTGGATTTGTGCGCTCAGGGTTTAAATTTCTCTATTGCTGAAGGGAAGAAACTCCGCTCCGAAGACATCCTGGGAGTCCTTTCCGCTATTTATGAGGTCCCAACTCAGTCCATTTCATTGTCGACGGATCCAAGGGCAAGCGACCTGCTTAACCGAGTACTACTCAATATCTCAAAGGATTCACTGCTTGAGAAGCCCGTAACCTCCGACTTTGATCGGCAGTTTCTCCAGGCTGTCAAAGCATTTGAATTCGCACCCGAGCTTTTCGATAAAAGACCACAAACGATTGTTCCAAAGAAGTACGCTGATCCGGCGCCGATGGTCATGGCTTTACGGTCTATGCTATCTGTTCGAAGCGAATTGAATCTCTCCTTGTTTGTTTCCAATAGCCCTTCGCTTACGGCTTTGAGTTTCGATGCATCAAAGACATCATTTCATTGTGACAATGAGATGTCGGTTCGACAGTCGAAGAAAATCAATCCTGCAGTCGCTGTGGTGAAAGGGGATTGGTATGTTCACAAATTCGGAACAATAAAACCCGATGTAGTTGTCGTAGAGCCGGAACTGACGGCTTTTAAGGACAACTACAAGCATGAGGACCTATCAAGTTCTAGAGTGGACTTCCTCAAGGCGTACAAGGCGCTTCTGGATCGGAACGATCTTGGTGTTGGATTGGTAAAACTATGCTCTCTCGATTCAGTTGTTGGCGTGAAGAAGACGCTTGGATCCGGTAAAGGTGTCAGTTCAATTAAGGACTTCGTGAAGTTCGTTGGCCAGCGTTTCGAGGTGCTAGGTTTTGCGGAAATCCATCATAGCTTGTTAGAGAAAGCCGGTGCAAGTTTCTCTAATGCCCTCATCGTCGTGGGAGAGAGAAGGCCCGACGTATATCCGAAGTTCTCAATCACGACTGACATACCTCAGTATGTCCCAGAGGCCATTCGATCCTGGGAGGATGTCAATAGATTTGCATCATCAGTGAAATCTGTTATCAATTCAGAGTTGATTTACAGTCGAATCCTCGAAGCGTCTGCAGATGAAAGCCTCGCTGCAAAATCCAGACCTGAACAGTTGGGCTTGCTCTCAGATGATGCAGAAACTGTTGTTCCGATATTCAAGGGGCGTGCCAGCAAATCCGTTCGGCAATCACCGGAAGGCGATATCAGCAAAAGCCTCCTTGAGAAGATAGCGAAGGATGCCTCTGAGGCGGATTCGGAAGACGATCAAGATCTACTTGAGGAAGCCAATGAAGAGGTTTTCACTCTCGGAAGATCGAGAGTTATTGACCCCTTCGCTGAGCGCAGGAAGCGCTCCGTAGAGGAGGTGGAAAGCTATTCCTACGAGGATGCGCTTGATGGTTTCCAGTTGGATCCGATGTTTGCCCGTTACGCAGATCAGGTCCTGTTTGACCCATCAGTAATCAAGATTCAAGAGGAGGATGAAAACCGTCTTGATCGGGGCAAGAAAACTCATAAAGAGGAGAGTTCCTATCAGTCGCCCACCAAGCTCATAAGTAGACTTAAGGAACCGGCGTCCATGGTCCCCCGAAACCTGGTGGGCCCCATGTCTTATGCGGCAGACCAAATCAGGGGGAAGCTGCAGGACATTGATTTGTTTGTTGGTAGCAAGCTTAGGATGACCCAAAGTGAGATGTCCGAAGTCTTCTCCGGCGAGCAAATTGACGCTATTGGGCTTGCAATTCTTCGTGCTGAATCCAATAAAGGGTTCATCCTTGCTGACCAAACAGGGCTAGGAAAAGGGCGCGTTATTGCAGGCCTTGCCCGGTATTCGAAGTTCAACAATATTCCATTTATGTTCATCACGGAAAAGGCTCAACTCTTTTCCGATTTCTTCAGGGATTTGAAGGATATCAAGTCCGACCACCTATTCAAAAATATCCTCACTATTAATGATGACTCGAAGGCAAACATTTACGACGAAATCACTGGCGAACTGATTTACAAAAGAGATCCGATTAAGACCGCCCAGGTTTTCTCCCGAATGGAAGCAAACGAGGCCTCGCTTAAGTCCAACGGTGTGGACCTGTGTTTTGCAACTTATTCGCAGTTCAGGCACAAAGATTCCATTAAAACCAAATGGATGAAAGAGCAAGCGTGCAGGGGGGCTTTCCTTGCCATGGATGAGTCCCACAACGCATCTGGGCAATCCACCACCGCGGAGGTTTTCAGGCAGGCGTCTCAGCAGTCCCACTCAGCCATTTCCAGTTCGGCAACTTACGCAAAAAATGCGAAGTCTCTGGCCGCTTACTCTACGGTGTTCCCAGACAATATGTCTGTGGAAGAAGTTCAGGAGGTTCTTGAGGCTGGCGGAGAACCTGCTTCGGAAATTGTGGCTTCGATGTTGGCTGCCGATGGGTCGCTTTGGAGGCGTGAACATGACCTCTCAAAGTTGAAGTTCGAGACAAAGATTGACACACAAAACCTTGAGCGTAACTCTGAACTCGCAGACATGTTTTCCGAGATCCTACTCGAAATAAATCGCGTTTCCGGAAAACTTCAAACAATGTCCGTGCGAGTGTCTAGCCGCTACGAAAGAGACTTTGGTAACCTGCCTGAGCACGTCCAGAACAATCGAAATCCGGCATCAGTTGAGAGCATGGCATTCGGTTCGACCATGTATAACCTTCAGCGTGTTTTTGCCCTTTGTCTAAAGGCAGATTTTATCGCCGATCAGGCAATCGAGGTCCTGCGAAACAATGAGAAACCTGTCATTGTTTTGGAACAGACTCAGGAATCTATGCTTCGTCAATCTATCAAGGCATACATGGCTGCCCTTGATGAAGGACTTGTGCCCGAGGAGGATCTTTACGAGGATATCGGTTACGACGAGGATGGCGCGGAATTGCCAGATCTTCCCGAAAACGAAAGGTTCAATCTGAAAAGAGGCTTTCGCATGCCTCCCGTCACAATGCGAAATGCTCTTATGCAGGCCTACAGAAGAGCGATTACCGTCAAAAGGAAAGAAGAGGATGGCGCGGTAAGATTTATGAACATCCTTGAGATCGCTCAGGAGGATGGTCGTTCATCACCTGAAGACATCAGAGGTATTTCCGAGTGGATGGAGAAAGTAGAAACACTCATCATGGAATATCCGGATCTGACGTTGTTGCCCATTGACCATGTTCGCAATCGCTTGGTGCAGGCGGGCTACAAAGTTGGCGAGGTAACAGGTCGCAAATTTCAGTGCGACTTCGAATATGGCGAGGCCGGGGATTACAACCTGGTTGTGCGCTCCAGGAAAGACAACAGGATTTCCGACGTCCGCAAATTCAACAATGGCGAGCTTGACGCGATGATTCTTAACATCGCAGGGGCTTCAGGCATTTCTCTTCATTCCAACAGGAAATTCAGAGACATCAGAAAACGAGTCATGGTCGAATGGCAAATTGCAAATGACGTTAACAAGAGGGTTCAGTTATTCGGCCGGGTCAACAGGAAGGGCCAGGTATCAGACCCGACTATTCGAACAGCATCAACGGGGCTGCCTTTCGAGATGCGTATGATCTCCATGCAGAAGGCCAAACTGAGAGAGCTCAGTGCGAACACACAGGCAAACCGCCGAAGCGCGGTAGAAGATGACCAGACCATCGATCTGATGAACAGGATCGGCAATGAGTGTGCCAGAGAGTATCTAATCTCTAATCCCGATATCGCAGAACTGTTGGGTATCGATATGGACCACATGGAAAGGTTGGCCGACAATACCGCCTACATTAACAAGTTAGGGTTTTTAATCAGCCTTCTTTACGTAGAAGAACAAATCAAGATCTTCCAAGATTTGGAGGAGGATTTCCAGGCAAGGTTGAGGGACTACGAGATGCGCGGGGAAAACCCCCTCAAAACAAAAGAATATGACTGGAAGGCCAAGTGTACCAAGAAGGAACTTTTCCTCGGTGCAGAAAAGGATCACTATGATTCATCTTTTGATCGTCCAGTCTATGCAAGCCACCTTGAGTTTGACGAATACAATAGACCAGTTACCTGGGATAAAGTCGTGTCCGAAATAGAGGCTGGCCGACGATCATTCCAAAGATACTTCTCTGATGATGAGTTTCGCGAGACCAGGATATATGACCTTATCAACACGATCGAGGCCTCATATACAGATTTGATGGTCAGGGGGCTGCGTCCCGAACACTATTCTTCAGACGAGAATCCGACGGTCTATGAAGATCAGCTAAAGGCCTTAGAGCGAACTCTAAACAGGTCGGCTCCTCCGCTTATTAAAGAGCATCACACACGGCTTCAATTTGTTAAAAAGAATTTCACCTTGCTTGTGCCCGGGACAAGAATATCAATACAGGGCGGCTTCTTTGGGACGAGAGGTATTGTTGTTGGATTGAAGATACCGCCAAAGGGTCAGGAGCATCTGCTTGGCAAATACGATCTCAAGGTTATGGTTCCAGGAGACTCAAAGCCAACGCATTATTCGCTCGCGACAATCGCAACCTCCGGTTATCTCAAGATGGAAGCGGCCGAATCGCTAAAGTACGATAACAGCACCGTTGCCGATGACATCGTATTTGATTCTTACAGACCTGGTGTTACTAAACAGAAGCGAATCGTGTTAACAGGTAATCTGTTTAACGCCTCACGAGAACTTAGCAAGATGAAGCTTGGCTCCCCTGGAGTTTACACAGACGAGAATGGCGTACGCGTACCCGCCATTATTTTGAGGAAAGGTGTAACCGGCATGCAGCTTCAGGATATTCCTGTTGTTGTTGATATTGTTCACGCCAAGAAGATCGCACAACACCTATATGGTGCACGACTGGAATTCCAGAACGGCGATAGAAAGGATGACATGCTTGGCATCCGTCCCTACAACACAGCGCGCCAGCTATTCGTTACCTATAAAACAAGCAAATCTGTAGACGGATGGAAAGCGTTTAAGGAATTGGAATCTTTGCTTTCCGCTGAGAAAAAGATTACCCGCTTCCAAGGTATATCCTCAGCGGAATTGCCTTTTGAGGCATTTGATGGTATGATTGAATTAATCAAGACCAAAACTCAGCATGTTTTGGTTTCGGGCGCTCCAAGAGATGAAATCTATTTGCTCATGGATAGAATTAAAAACAATCTGCCGCTGCCTCCGATGACCCCGCCAGCCCAACGCGACATCGGAGCACCGACACTGCCTAAAGTAGCGTAATGACACAAGGCTTGACGTTAAGAAACCAGGATCAAAGGAAGCCTTCCTCAGGGAGCGGGCGTCAGAAGTGGGTTTATAACGTTCAGTGTGACGGTGCTCGGGTTGGGGTATTTGCCCGAAAAGCTGAGAATGCGAAGGATGTTTTCAAAAAATACAACGGGTGGTGGAATAACAACCTACGGGCATGGTTGTTCGAACTCGATGACGCAAAGAAGCTTGCGCAGGCTCTGTCTAAAGACGAGACGCTAATTAAGTCACAGTTTGATACAGCGTCGTCTCATAAATTCATTTTCTGGGGGCACGCGAACAACCGCAGTCCTGGTGCATTCTCAACGGCTATTGACGTTCGACTTTTTAACCTCAGAAATCAGGTAACGTTGATGATGGTTGACGGTTTTGATCGCGTCATCCAGAGGCTCGCTACATCTACGCTGGACGGCCGCTACGACCGCGATCTTGAGGTTTATCTGTTCCAGGGGAAGACACCGGCGGATGTCCAAAGAGCTTTGGCCAGGGATGCCTATATCCACCCGGATGAGGTTTACGTCAATTCCAATGTGTTCCAGAATTTCGATGTGAGGGCATGGCGCGACATCCCAAAGCCAAGGCTTACACTGTCAAACCAGGACACTGAAAACCCCAAGGAAATCTTTGACCCTCTTACGGACGAAACAGACGAACAGATAGCCGAACGTCTCACTCGTGAAATCTTAGAGATCGTTCAGAAACCACTGCAAACAAGGAAGATAAACCCTGATTTGTTGACATGGGCGGAGGCGAAGTATGGCTTGCGATCCTATCAGACCGAGGGAGTCCGCTTCTTGCTAGAGAGGTCGTCCGCATTGCTTGCTGATGACATGGGTTTGGGGAAAACTCGTCAAAGTGTTGTAGCTGCACGGATTAATCGCAAGCACGGTGTGAACGTGGTGATCGTCCCAGCTTATCTCACGATTAATTGGTGCAGGGAAATCAAGATTGTGGAGCCGGCTGCGAAGATTTGGGCCTTTGGCGTCCTTGCGTTGGCTGGGAAAGTCCAGAATTACTCTGGCTTTGAGGCAGGTACAGATAAGCCCGGCTGGATCATAGCGTCCTATGAGCGAATGGGGCGTGTTCTCGATACTCTCAGGAACCTTAATTTGGAAGTGGACTCACTGATCTTTGATGAGGCACACTTCCTTAAGGAGCCAGAGAGCCTGAGAACTCAAAAGGCTTTTCGTCTCGCTGAGGTTGCGTCTCATAGAATCCTCTTAACAGGCACTCCAATTCTCAATTCCGTTGCCGAGATTTATACTCTTTTGAGCCTCTCTGGGCATGCTCTGTCGAAAATAGACAGAAGAGCCTTCGTCAAGACATTCGGCGCCTCTAAAATGGACAGGAGGGTTCTGAATCAGCGTATCTCCGAGTGGATGCTCCGGCGTGACAAGAAGGAACTGAACCTTATTGGCAAGCAGAGGCTTGAATTTGAAATCGAAGGGTCTACGCAGTTTTGGGATGCCTATCAGAAAATTGAAAGAGATCCCCTGTCTATTGGCCTTGTCAAAATTGGTCAAGCTAGGTACCTGCTAGAAAAAGAAAAACTCAAATCAGCTTTTGATTTTATCGATCAGTTGAAGGTGAATGACAAGGCGATTATTTTCCTTAACTTTAAGGAGAATGCTGAGGAAGCATTGTTGGCTGCCAAAATGAAGGGGATCAAATGTGTAGGTTTTACCGGCGACCACAATGTTACCTATCGCCAGCGATGCGTTGACCAGTTTCAAGACGACCCGGAAACTAAGCTCATATTTATAACGATTGATGCCGGTTATTCGGGCTGGACATTGACCAAGGCTAACTGGGTTTTCATGATTTCCTTGCCCTGGACCCCAAGTAAGTTGCTACAGGCCGAAGACAGAGCTTATCGTCTTGGACAGGAGCGCCTGGTTAACGTGGCCGTGTTCAAAGTTGCCAACACCCTTGATACGCCTCTTTGGGAGATGCTCCTTTACAAAGCACAGCAGGCTGCCGACGTCATTGAGAATGATGAAGAGTTCGACGAACGTGAGGAAGAAAAGCGAGTTGCTCTTGAGATTCTCGCTGAGCATGGCTTTTATTCAAAAAATAAAGAACCCTCAAAATCCATGTTGGCAATGGCTTAGCCAATCATAAGCCTGAATTCTTTTCTCCAAATCCCCCATCCTTCCAATTAAAACCATAAAACATTACTTTTTTATGGTTCGTTTCCAAACCTGGCTATAATTTACTCATCAATGGTGTTGTAGCGAAAAATAAATCGCCTTTTTGAGAGCCTGCAATGAATTTAAAAGTAATCCTTTCTGGTGTCGCCTTGGCGTGTTTAGCATCGCCTGTCTTTTCGGCGGTTCTTGTGGTCGAGGGCGATGACCTTGAGCGCAATCGCAGGGAGAACTCTGCCGTCGAGCAGTTCGCCGGAAATGGATCCAGTCTCGGCGTCAAGCCTGAGCAGATTGCCCTAACAGACATGCGGGGCGAAGTTAACCGCGTTTTTATATCTGAAGCATTTGACCCTGTGGTGGTGAGCGGCATGGCTCGGGATATCGGCTTGTCCGATTCCATCGACATGATTTTGCCAGATGATTGGACGGTTTCCTATCGCATCTCCAGAGAGTCCCAAAGATACCAAGTTTCATGGAGAGGGGGGGTGCAGTGGACAAATATCCTCCGGGACCTGATGGCCCAATCCAAGGGTTATGCCTTTGTTGATCCGCTTCACAAGAAGCTGGTAATTAGCGCGGCTCCTACAAATGAATACTGGGATGTCTACACGACAGACAAAACTCTGAGGATCGCTTTGAATCGGTGGTCGTCTATTTCTGGTTGGCAATTGGTTTGGGATTTGGATCGCGACTTCAACATCGAGGCTGCAGCCACGGTAACTGGCGATTTCAAAACGGCAGTGGCCGAGGTCGTTCATTCTCTTAGCCAATCTGACTACCCAGTAAGGGCGATCTTTTACGACAAATCCAAGACACTGCGAATTGTGAAGTACACCGCCGGCTATAGAAATCAAAAGTAAAAGGAAACGTATGTTGAAGGTTTTTAAATTGTCCGCACTTGTTTCTGCTCTTGTGCTTTCTGGCTGCGCGGCCGTCAATACAGTCGCAATCAAGGAAAAGACTGAGAATAAAATAGAGGACCGTAAAGCGATCATGAAGGACTCGCTTTCCAAGAACTTCGCTGGTGAGGTCAGAGAGAGTTCATTGGTCGTATCAAGAGACTCCATTTACGTGGCATCTCGCTCCTCCGCTACGCGTTCCGATTCAACAATCCCCGTTGCGTTTCAGCAGATTTTCCTTCGTTTCCCAGGAAGGTACACCCTGGCGGCGCTGTCCGAGCGTATCACCAAAGAGACCCGTATTCCGGTTACTCTTTCGGAGGAGCTGGCTACCCAATCCGGAAGCACTCAGTCCCCTTTGAACGTCGCAATTAATAACGCCATAATTTCTGATGGTATTCCAAGACCTGATCGAGATCCCTTTGCTATCGGTGGTACAACCTCTAACGGTCCAGTTGACGTTTACCGCAATACTCCTAACTCGCTTTACGCCGAGGAATTTGAGTTGGATTTTCGCGGTTCTTTGTCCGAGCTGCTTGATCTTGTAGCTGCTAAAGGGCGTATAAGCTGGGAATACAAGAAAGGTGCCATCCACTTTTCAAAAACCATTACTCGCACATTCTTTGTGAACTCCTTGCCTGGTACGACGGGCACGCAAAGGAGCATTCGTGCTTCTGTTGGCGGCGCGGGCTCAGGAAGCGCTCCAGCGGGTAACGGATCAATTTCAACTTCTATCGAGTTTGATCCGCTTGAAAGCGTTACCCAGGTGATCCAGACACTGATGTCGCAGGGTGGCAAAATGTCCGCCAACAAGTCCACCGGAACGATTACCGTGACGGACTTAAAAGAGAACCTGGATCGAATTGAGAATATCGTCGAGCTTGAGAATTCTCTCCTGAATCGCCAGGTACGTGTACGAGTAGATTTTTTGAGCGTCAGATATAACGCAAATGCTCAGGCCGGAATCGATCTGAACGTCGCCTTTTCACGCCTGAACTCCAACAATGATCTCGCCGGTGTGAACGTCGTTCCCGGAGGGGGGTTGACTGGCGGTGATGCGGGACAGGCCTCATTTAGGTTAACCGGTACAGATTTTGACGCAACACTGCTTGCTAGTGCGCTCTCCACAATCGGTAAAACGACCATTCTTGGTAGAAAGGCTGTAACTACCCTTAACAGGCAGTCGTCGCCTATTGTCGTGTCGAATCAGACGATCTATCTCGCGTCAACGACCCCAGCTCCCGCCGGTGTTAACGGCGGTGGAGGCGTACCTGGACTTACACCAGGAACGGTCAACACCGGGATCTCGATGGATGTTCTGCCTATTATTACGCCCGACAACACTCTCATCATGCAATTTGCGCTCGACATCAGTGAGCTGATACGTATCGGAAGGAGTGCA
>JAIXTE010000128.1 GCA_027484315.1 Burkholderiales bacterium
AGCCAACGGCTGGATTGAAGGCCTCACAGTGACCTCTATTATTCTGGGCACCGTGCTGGGGGGCATTCTGATTGCGCCCGGTACCAGCGAGTACCTCCTGCAGCTTCACATTCCAGGTGTGACAGAAAACATGGACACGCCTGCAGAGGCGGCGATATTCGTGATCACTTCAGGTTACCTGATTGCTGCGCTGTTCAACTTCAGGATTCCTGACACGGGTGCGCGTTACGAACCCCAAATGAACCACCCTTTGATCATGACCCGTAAATTTTACGGCTGTGTCAAGCAACTGTGGCAGGACAAATTAGGGCAGATTTCGCTTGCTGTCACTACGCTGTTTTGGGGGGCCGGTGCAACCCTTCAATTCATAGTACTGAAGTGGGCGGAGGTTGCATTGGGTCTGCCATTGAACAAAGGCGCCATCTTGCAGGGGGTGTGTGCATTTGGCGTAGCCGCAGGTGCGGTAGCTGCCGCAAAGATGATTCCGTTGAAAAAATCGATGCTGGTTTTGCCGATGGGTATTTTGATGGGCCTGGTGTGCATGGCCATGGTGATGGTGAACAACCAAGGCATGGCTTATCTTCTCATCACCCTGATCGGAGCTTTGAGTGGCTTCTTTGTGGTGCCCATGAATGCCTTGTTGCAACATCGCGGCCATGTATTGATGAGCGCGGGTCGTTCCATTGCCATTCAGAATTTCAACGAGAACATTTCCGTGCTAACCATGTTGAGCATTTATGCATTGCTGATCAGCTTCGATGTGCATGTCAACACGGTGATCCTCATGTTCGGCGGGTTCGTGATGTGCACCATGTCGCTTGTTATTCTGTGGCACCGTCGCAATCAGCGCTTGTACAACGTGGAAGCGCGAATCGGTGAGGACCGGCCAGTGGGTCTGCCCCACTGAAAACCGCAACCATGTTGCCTGGTGCATCAGTGATGCATCAAGCACTGCCCTGAGTAAAATCCTGTCGCTTCAGCAGTAACAAGTCATCCCACACTTTGGCTTTCTCTTCCGGTCGCCTAAGCAGATAGGCCGGGTGATAGGTGACAACGGCAGGAATCTCACGCCCTTGCACTGTGACGTGATGCAACTGCCCACGCAACTCACCGACAGACTTTTTGCTACCCAACAAGGTTTGAATCGCAAACCGGCCAACCAATAGCAATACCTTGGGCTTGCTGACTGCAATTTGTTGAAAGACAAAAGGGGAGCATTGTTCAATTTCAGCCATTTCTGGATTTCTGTTGCCAGGCGGGCGACATTTCAGGACATTGGCGATATACACATTGCTGGCTCGGCTTGCGCCCACGGCTGTCAGCATGCGGTCCAGCAATTGCCCTGCTCGCCCGACAAAGGGCAGACCAGACGCATCTTCTTCCGCACCAGGCGCTTCACCCACTACCATCAAAGGTGCATTGGCCACTCCATCAGAAAATACGGTTTGGGTTCGGGTTTCGCACAAGCCACAGGCCCTGCACGCAGCTACGGTAGAACGCAATTCGTCCAGGCTGGGAAGCTTGGCAGTTGCATGCAATTCATCCAGGCTCGGTAGATCAGCGCTCGCAGCCTCAGGCTCAGGCTCAGGCTCAATGCCATTTTCAGACATTGAACTGGTCGGATTTTTGAGTTCCCACACCGGACCCAATCCCATGGCATTGAACAATTCAGCCTTGCTGTTTGACCTGGTCACTCCTGTACTCCTGAAAATCGTTTGAACATGACCAAAGCGTCCTCGCGCCCTAGGTGCGATGGGTAATAATTCTTGCGAGCACCAATCAACTTGAATCCTTCCTTGTCATACAGTGCTTTTGCCGTGGTGTTGCTGGGGCGGACTTCAAGCAACATGCCCGTGGCACCGATCATCTTGGCTTGGGTCATGCCCCACTGCAGCAAATGTTTGCCGTGTCCATAACCCTGAAGATCCATGCGTATCGACAAATTCAGCAAGTGAAATTCATCGACCACATGCATCATGACAATGTACCCTGCGAGTTGATCATCCAGCCACATGCAATTTATGTGATATCCCGCACGCAGGGAGTCCAGAAAATTCTTGGCTGACCAAGGGAACTCATAAATCTGGTTTTCCACCAGAATGACTGCCGGCACATCGGCCTCGGTCATGGGTCGAATGCTAAACAGCGCCATGCTTCGCTGCCATTCTTTCAGAAGTGGTTTGTGCCACTTTGTCACGAACATATTGAGGCTGACAATCAAAGGGTTCGCTGACACGACCACCCTCGAATTCCTGCCAGGCCAGCAATGCGAGTTGAACCGCGGACACTTCAACCTGTTGCACAGTGCAGTTGTGCGAAGCGAGCAAATTGGCAGCAAAAGAATCTGCAATCACGCGGCCTTCGCGAACGGTGTGCAGTTCACTGACGCCCAGCAAACAAGGTTGTTGGCTCCACTCGGTACCTTGATGAGTACGAGAAAGGGTTGCCATGTAAACCTCATTCAAACGCGCATCCATCAATACCGTGACTGAGGATTCAGTATCCATTCCGGAAAGCATGCACTCAAAACTGCTCAGTGGCACCGTGGGTACATTCCACGCAGTGGCCAGGCCCTGTGCCACACCGCAGGCCGTACGCAAACTGGTAAAACCGCCGGGACCAACATCCACAGCAATTGCCGCACATCGTTCCGGCTCAAGATTGGTCGCATTCAAATGTTGCCTAATGGTGGGCAACAACAAGGCAGACTGGCTTTTGTAATCGACAATCTCAAAGCTGAATGCGATTGGCGGGGCCGGTGCATTCAGAACGGGTTTTGTGACGCAAGCCACCTTGGCGACACCTGAACTGGTGCTGATCGCAAGAATGAATTGAGGCTTCATTATTTGTCCCTGAGCATCAGCACAACTGCCTGGGCCTCAATCGCTTCCTTGCGACCCAGATAACCCAGCTTCTCATTGGTTTTCGCCTTGATATTCACTGAATCAATAGGCAATCCGCAAAGTTGGGCAACCCTCTGGTGCATAACCGCCATGTGCGGTGCCAGCTTGGGGCTTTGACAAATCAGGGTCGAATCCAGATTCATCAGCTTGAATCCCTTAAGGGTTGCTTTTTCAATCACTTGTTGAAGCAGAACCCCGCTGTCTGCACCTTCAAACTGCGGGTCTGTGTCCGAGAAATGGGTGCCAATATCACCCATGGAGCAGGCGCCCAATATGGCGTCGGTAATGGCATGCAGCAAGGCATCGGCATCGGAATGCCCAAGCAAACCCAATTCAGACGGGATATGCACGCCGCCAAGGATCAGCTTTCGACCTTCCACCAAACGATGTACGTCATAACCCTGGCCTACACGCAACCGGTTTAATTCGCTCATCGAGAGCACTCCCCATTCAAATCCAGCAATTTGGCCACCACACGCAGGTCATCGGCCATAGTAATCTTCATGTTCTCTAGGTGCCCTTGCACCAGCAGCGGGCTGATGCCCATGGTTTCAATTGCGCTGGCGTCGTCGGTCAATTGAACGCCTTTGAACAGACATTCTGAAATTGCAAGGCTTAGGGCCTGCGCACGAAACATTTGGGGGGTTTGCGCGGCCCAAAGCTGGCTGCGAGGCACCGTGTGCTGGGCAATCGCCTCACCGCTTTCGGCCACGCTGCCTTTTTTCAAGGTATCGACAATCGGCATGGCCAGCAAGCCACCGGCAACATGTGCGCTGGCCTGGTCAATCAGTACTCGCAAAGCCTGGCTGTTTAAACCGGGACGCGCTGCATCATGCACCAGAATCCAGTCGGTGTCGCTTACAAGGAAATTATTCAGCAAATGGTTGAGTGCATTTAAAACCGTATTGGCACGCTCTGCACCGGCTACAGGGAGGCAAGTTACCTTGGAATTGCCTGCAAACAAGGCCGCACCACGCAAGTCGCCTGGCGCAAGCACCACAAACACCTTTTCCAGTCTGGGGTCAGCGAGCAAGGCGTGAACACTGCGTTCGAGCACAGTTGTCGCCCCTAAAAGGGCATATTGTTTGGGAACATCACTGCCAAAACGGCGCCCTGCACCGCCTGCCGGCACCAAACCAAAATACTTGGCAGTTCTTGCCATGAAAGCCTGTTCCTATGCGGGCACTTGCCGCCTTATAATGTGGGCCGTGGTTCAGCGAGTGGCGCTAACCTTCCGAACCTTTTTAAACCCGAACCCGAACTTATAGCCCGTTGTAAAACCAGCGTGGTTGCAGTATCTGAGCGGGCAAACCTATGCTGTCACATTTTACTTCTTCTTTTCAACTAACCGGTGGGCACAAGCTCAGCTTGGCACATCCACCCGG
>JAIXTE010000152.1 GCA_027484315.1 Burkholderiales bacterium
ACGAACTTTTCAGCCAGCTCATTCACACGTGCAAGGCTGGAGTCCCGTAGAAAAAGATCGACAGCCATGCTTGCAAAAAAGCTGTCGCCTCGATTGGCGCCCGCAAACATTACGACACTCCCCTTGTCGAGCACATGCGCCAATGCAGCGGAAAGCTTGAAACGGTTGGCATGCGATTGATTTCGTTCATTCAGGGATCGGACCAAGGCTTTGGCCAGGTCCAAGCGATGCTTCGGGTCATACCCGCCTTGACAAGAGAATTTTAGCAATGACTGCGTGCTGTAGTTCTTTGATGGAATATAAACCCCGTCTGCTCCGACTCGACGAAACAGGGAATTCGAACTTCTCGGTGCTGGAGGAAGCGGTACCGGAGAAAGCGGTGCTTGAGAACGCGGTGTTCCATAAAGCCATTCCATATCAAGCGGTGCGGGAGGATTCCGTTCCATAAATAGCTGTTTAATGGTCTTGACACCTTTACGATCGTGCCTTGTAGGAAATCCCTTGTTTTCTGGGTCATTTCCAAAGTGTAGTAGGCCAAGTGAGACTACACAGCGATACATTTCCTCTTGTCCGAGGCGAGCCTCTTCCAAACCTTCTTGAGGAGGCTCTTGAAGTTTGGCATAGGCATTCTTGACTCGCTGGATTAGTCCCATCATATCGCTCGGTGATCTAAAGGAAACTTGGGTGGTCCTCAAGCCCCCCAGGTTCCGTCATGTTTTACCGAGACCCTGCCTCTGCAGAAACCAGTCAAATGGTTTCTGAAAACAGCTCGCGCCCAATCAGCATGCGGCGGATTTCGCTGGTGCCTGCGCCAATTTCGTAGAGTTTGGCGTCGCGCCACAGGCGGCCACAGGGGTATTCGTTGATGTAACCGTTGCCACCAAGAATTTGAATGGATTCACCTGCCATCCAGGTGGCTTTTTCAGCGGCATACAGAATTGCACCGGCGCAGTCCTTGCGCAAACTGCGAAGCGTGTCGGGGGTCGCTTTGTCGCACGCCTTGCCCACCTGGTACACGTAAGCGCGGGTGGCCATCATGGTGGAATACATGTCGGCCAACTTGCCCTGAATCAACTGGAATTCGCCAATGCTTTGGCCAAACTGCTTGCGGTCATGCACATAGGGCACCACCACATCCATGGCCGCCGCCATGATGCCCAAGGGGCCGCCGGACAATACGGCGCGTTCAAAGTCGAGTCCGCTCATCAGCACATTCACACCTCGGCCCACATTCCCTAACACGTGGGTTTCAGGTACTTCGCAATCTTCAAACACCAGCTCGCCAGTGTGGCTGCCCCGCATGCCCAGCTTGTCCAGTTTCTGGGCAATTGAAAAACCTTTGAACCCTTTTTCGATCAGGAAAGCAGTAATGCCTCGCGGACCAGCCGCCAAGTCGGTTTTGGCATAGACCACCAGCACATCGGCATCCGGGCCGTTGGTGATCCACATCTTGTTGCCGTTCAGCACATACTTGTCGCCCTTTTTATCCGCCCGCAATTGCATGCTGACCACGTCTGAACCGGCATTGGGCTCACTCATTGCCAAGGCACCAATGTGCTCGCCTGAAATCAGCTTCGGCAAGAATTTCTTGCGCTGCCAGTCGTTGCCGTTGTTGCGGATCTGGTTCACACACAGGTTGGAATGCGCGCCATAGCTCAAGGCCACGGATGCGCTGGCGCGGGAAATTTCCTCCATGGCCACAATATGGGCCAGGTAACCCATGCCGCTGCCACCCAATTCCTCTTCCACGGTCAGGCCCAACAGGCCCATGTCACCCATTTTTCGCCACAAATGCATGGGAAACTGGTCTGTTTTGTCCATTTCCGCCGCCAAAGGGGCAATTTCCGCTTGGGCAAACGTTTGTACTGCATCGCGCAAGGCGTCGATGTCTTCTCCAAGATCGAACTGAAGTCCGGGCAAATTCAACATGTGGGTCTCCGAAAATTTTGCTTTTCAGAATAATGCCTCACATTGATCAAGCTCGGCGACGCTCTGCCTCAGAAACGAGCTGCTTCAGAGACTCCGAAGGTTCGCAAATCACGTGGATCACATTCTCTTCGCGCAAAGCCTGTTCAAGCTTCCCTTTGTCGGCAAACACGGGCGATTCTTGAACCCCCGTGACGTCCGTTCCGCCGCTGTCCAGCTTCACCCAGTTGCCGCTTTGAGTTCTGGCCACCGCAAAATAATGGCCACTTGTCATGCAGATCATCGGGAACAGGGTGTTGCCGGCTTGATCGCCATTGCGGTTTTCAATTTCGCCATTGATACAACTCTCAAGTTCAGCCCGCACGGCATCCTTATCCATCGGGAATTTGTCTACCTTTTCAGGGTAATCAGACCAGGCTGGGTTTTCGGCTTTGCTTTCCAAAAACTGATTGACCATGCCTGTCAAACAATCCACGTGCACACCAGTCGCCGCAGACAGCCAAAGGTCGGGCGTAATTTCCACACGATCGGGCTTGGCCTCGCCTGGAAATTTGTAATTGCACACAGCATCCCATTGCTCTTCCGGATTAGCCGAATAGATATTGCTGTAGTCACGATAATCGGCGAACCCTTCCTCACCGATGAATTGATCACGAGCCATCACGATACTGTGACCCTGTGTCATGGCATCAATCAAGGCCGGGTGATACAGGCCCGGAAGCTCCAAATTGCTTAATTGTTCCTCACCATATGCACGTGCATACCCGGCCTGGATGTGGTCGATCGCCTTTGCGGTATTGATCACCTCGGCCTGGAAGAAGCCGTTTACCGATGCAATGCCACAATGGTTGGCGTACACGGCGGCCTGCCGGAATGCACGAGATTCACTGGCCCGGTGCGGCGGCGCCTTGTCCGCCAAGGTCAGCACTGCGTGAGAAATCGGTCCTGACGAAACCGCACTTGCCGAAACCGCACCTGCCGACTCGGGCTCTGGCTCAGACTCCTGCGGTGATTCCAGCGCGGACACCCAATCCATTTCCAATACCGGCCCGGCCTCTGACCCCGATACCGACTCTGAATCTGACTCTGACATGGATTCCAATGTCACCACGGACCCAGCCTCTGATTCCGAATCCGCAATAGTGGGAAAATACCGCTTTGCGCCCAACAGGCCTGGCTCATTCGGGCGTTGCAGCGAATTCCACACCCCCAGTTGATTCTGCAAAACCGGCAGCAGCGTGCGGGTGGCTTTGCTGTGGTTGCCTTGTACAAATTCCGGGGTCAGGTCATGAAGGGTTCGGGTCAGTTCCTGCTGACTGAGGATCAGGCCCGCCTGAAGGCGCGACAACACCTCGGTTTGCACGGCATGCATGTCTGCCAGTTCATTGCACCCACTGCTTAAAATGAAGGGATTCTCGACACTGTCCTGATAAGGCTGATCAACAGCGGACAAATGACACTGCATGGCCGTTTCGGAATGGCGCAACCAGTCCGCTTCCACGACACGGTCCTCGGGCACCCGCATTTCCGTCATGGGAACCAGAAATGTATCCTCTTCATCTACCTGGTCCCGTGCCGGGGCACTTACCAACATGTCGTAGTGAACAACACCATCTTGCATGCGCGGGTCACTGACGTCATACACAAGAAACCCTGGTCCCAAAGATATTGCGTCACGGGTCTGCAAAGCCTGCTCCAACTTGTTCCGCAAGCCTTCGGAATCCTGCCGAACCCACTCGAAAACGCCTTGTCGACTATCTATCGCGTTGCGCAGGGCGAATCTCAAGGCCTGGTCTGTTTCAACGGATGGCCCAAGGCGACCCGCTGCAGGCACATTACCCAGCTTGTAGTTCACTCCGAATGGAAATGTATTAGACCAAGCGTCCTCGGGGTTTGCTGACATGTTCACTTGCCGCAAATCCACCGGGCCGCCCAAGGGAAACGATTGACAGGTCCTGCCATTTTCATTGGGTTCAATCGCAGCACTCGGGCTAGCCGGGCACATCAGACTTGCCGCGCGCGGTGCACTTACTTCTGCGCCCTGAACTTTCATGGCACGACAGGCCTGCTTAAATGCACTGGCAATGCGATGCGCCACTTGCTTCAAGGCATCCAAAGGCTTGGCTATTCCAGGTAAAGATCCACTGGCGGATGCGTTCGATGGCACATTGCGGTTAAATATTGACAGGCCGAGTTTCACAGGAAAACCCCGGTGGTTGAAGGGACCCCTGAGTAGAAAGCGGCAAGAATATGGTTCATTGTTGCCTCGCTTGTGCAGAAGCAAGCCCTGCACAAACAGGAAGCCCATCAAACAAGCAAAAGCCACAATTCACCAACATTTCAGTCGCGACGCGTTCTTACCCCGCTGCGAAACACTTACCATGACAACCTGTCCACCAGCACATGATTCATCGCCATGGGAATTGAACGCCTGTTTGAACCGCCCCTTCTGGGCCAGCCCACCCCGGTCGCACCCGGCGTACTTTGGTTGCGGCTGCCCCTGCCCTTCGCGCTCGACCACATCAATGTGTGGCTGATCGAGGAAGAGAACCAGTACACACTGGTCGACTGCGGTGCAGGCCTGCCCGACGTGGCAGCCATGTGGGAAGAAATCGAACAAACCCTGTTTGTGCGCAAGCCCCTGGGACGAATCATCTGCACCCACGCCCACCCGGACCATATCGGCATGGCCGGCCCGCTGGCCCGTCGCCATGGCGTGCATGTGCACATGTCAACGGGCGAATACTTCATGGCGCGCGGCTTATGCGCCAACCTGCCCGGCTTTGACGGCAAGACCCTGGCCAACTTCATGGCGAGCCACGGCTTGGTCAATGAGAAAAAAGCAGACGAAACCCTGGAAGCCCGTGGCGGCATGTTCTCCCGCCTCGTGCCCGAGCCACCGCTGAACTACCAACGCATTCAGCACGGGGATGAGATTGAAATAGGCGGCCACACCTGGCGCTGCCATGCCGGTTTCGGCCACAGCCCGGAACACATCAGCCTGGTGTGTGAAAGCCTGGACCTCATGATCAGCGGCGACATGCTGCTGCCCACGATTTCCACCAACGTCAGCGTGTACGGCATTGAGCCCGAAGGCGACCCACTGCTGCTGTTCCTGAAATCGGTGCAACAGATGGCACAACTGCCCAACACCCTGACGGTATTGCCCTCACACGGCGTGCCTTTCAAAGGCGTTCACGACCGCTGTGCGCAACTGCTGCGCCACCACGAACACCGCCTGAGCGAATTGCTGGAAGTACTAAAAGAGAAGCCATTGACCGCGCGGCAGGCCATCAGCGTGCTGTTCCGGCGTGAAATGGATGGCCACCAAATGAGCTTTGCCATGGGCGAAGCCATCGCCCACCTGCATTACCTGTGGTACAAAGGCGTGGTGAAACGCAGCAATGTGGAAGGTCTCTGGACTTTTCAAGCGGTTTAATTTGCCCAAAGCCCCTTTAAATCTGCTCTGGCAACCCCATATCCTGAATCGACCCAATTTTTGCAGCAAACAACGCCCATGAACAAGCCCGCCCACACACTGATCCCAGTCACCATACTCACCGGCTTTCTGGGCAGCGGAAAAACCACTCTGCTGAACCGGATCCTGAAGGAAAACCACGGCATGAAAATCGCCGTGATTGAAAACGAGTTTGGTGAAGAGGGCGTCGACAACGACCTGCTGATGCAAAACGAACAGGAAAACATTGTTGAAATGAACAATGGCTGCCTGTGCTGCACAGTGCGGGGCGACCTGGTTCGAATTCTGGGCGAAATGGCCGCCAAACGGCTGGCCGGTGAAATCAAGTTTGACCGCGTGGTCATCGAAACCACCGGCATGGCTGACCCCGGCCCCGTGGCACAGACCTTTTTCGTGGACGATCTGGTCGCCGAAAGCTTCATCCTTGACGCAGTCATCACCGTGGTCGATGCCAAACACGGCATGCAGCAACTGGACGAGCACCGTGAAATTCAGCAGCAGGTCGGTTTTGCAGACCGCATTCTGCTGTCAAAAACCGACTTGTGCACCGAGGACGATGTCACCGCGTTGAAACGTCGACTGGTTAAGATGAATGCCCGCGCTGAAATGATGATTTCCGAGTTTGGCGTGGCCCCCATCGACAAGTTGCTGGACGTGCGCGGCTTCAACCTGAATTCAATTCTGGACATCGCACCCGATTTTCTGGACGAAGACAAGCACACCCACAACGACGAAATTCAAAGTTTTGTGTTCAAAAGCACCAAGGCTTTTGACGGGCAGAAGTTTGAGGAATTCATGGGCTCCGTAACCCAGGTTTACGGGCCTGACATGCTGCGTTACAAGGGCATTTTGAACATCAAGGCGAGCGACCGTCGAGCGCTTTTCCAAGGTGTGCACATGCTGATGGGCCTTGACTGGGGCAGAAAATGGGAGCCCAGCGAGAAAAAAGAAAGTAAAATTGTGTTTATTGGGCGTAAACTCCCCAAGGAATTTATCACCCAAGGGTTAGAGCTGTGTTTAGCCCGATAGCGGATATACTGGTATATAGTCAATAAAAACCAAAGAACTCGAGGCTGTGCTTATGACCACTGAAAAGACGCCCCTTATCACCGAGAAGCAATTGCTCGCGATGAAAGAAGACGATTACATGAACGAGGTGCAGCTTGCCTTTTTCCGCCAGCGTTTGCAGGACATGGAAAAGGAACTGCTGGCCAACGCAGGCGAAACCACTGAACACCTGCGTGAAACCGTGGTCGTGCCCGACCCAGCCGACCGCGCCACCATCGAAGAAGAGCATGCGCTTGAACTTCGTACCCGCGACCGTGAACGCAAGCTGTTGAAGAAAGTTCAGCAGTCCCTGCAGAAAATTGATGCGGGTGAATACGGCTGGTGCGAAGAAACTGGCGACCCCATTGGCGTGGCCCGCCTGCTGGCACGCCCAACCGCCACGCTGTCACTGGAAGCGCAACAGCGCCGTGAATTGAAGCAGCGCATGTACGGGGATTAAATCTCCACGATTTGTAGCAATTGAATGAAGCACGTTGATGAATGTCAGCGTGCTTTTTTTACGCCAACTCAGCGCGAGTCGTGTGCAACTCGTCGGCTTGTTAAAGCCCACTCAGCGCGAATTCCAGTCCCTCGCCAGAAAACCTTATAGTCCCTCTTTGAAATTCACATTGACTCAACCCACTCGACAAAACAGATGGTCGAGTGGGTTGTCGGCTTACAGCCGAACGTTGCATGTGAATTCAAACGGGCAGGTTTTCTTGAATGGCGGGCGACTGGAACATCGCTGCCGATTGGGCTGAAAACTGTCGGTGATGAATCGCGCGCTGTGGGCACTGATGCTGGCCCAGTTGGGGCGACCTTGGCACTCCGCGCTGAGTGGGCTGCTCAGTGTTGAAAAGCCTGCGCTGGTTGCTTGCCACCAGAGTGGCTCAAAAACGAGTTCCGCGCGCACGAACCGGCTTCTTCAAGGCCTTCCCGGCAGTGCGCTTGCCTGTGCCGCACATTCAGGAAAACCGCCCCGTTTGAACAAGGTTTGCATGCTCGCCGAGCGGTGAAACCGATGGCGACACATCAACCCGACCGTCTTTTTTGTCGGGTTGGTGTGAATGCAAAGCCTTGCTTCAAAAAGGGATCAGCGGTTTTCTGTGCGGAATCGGGCAAGGCACGCCGGGTAGGCCTGAACAGGAAGCAGGTTCAAGTCGCGCAGCGGGCACAGCCGCCGCGTCAGCCTTTCAACGCCAGCGCCCTGTCGTACACCGTGTTCTTGGCGAGGCCCGTCGCCTTCACCACCACCGCCACTGCGGTTTTCAACGGCAGCTCGGCCAACAGCAACACCAGCCAGGTGTCCAGGTCCGCACTGGCCTGTGCGGAATCAGCATCCGCTGCAGACAATGAAGAACCCGCGATCACCCAGGCCCACTCGCCCCGCTCGGCGTTGGGATCATTGCGAATCTGTTCAAACACGTTGTTTCCCAAGCCCCGGTAAAACGTTTCAAACTGCTTGGTCAACTCTCGCCCCGCGCACATGGCGCGGTCACCTGCGCCTGCTGCCTCGAGGTCATCAAGCAGTTGCATCACCCGGTGCGGCGCTTCAAAAACAACCTGGGGTTCGGCACAGGCGAGCCAGCTTTTCAGGGCATCAAGCCGCCCCTTGCCCTTGGCGGGCAAAAACCCCCTGAAGGTAAATGGGCCTTCCACCAAACCACTGGCTGCCACCACCGCCAGCACACTGCTGGCACCCGGCACGGGCACCACCTTGAAACCAGCCTGCGCCACACGGCGAACCACCACTGCGCCAGGATCGGAAACGGCAGGTGTTCCCGCATCGCTGACCAAGGCCACCGATTCGCCCCGTTGCAGGCAGGCCAGAATGCCCTCGGCACTGTCCTGCTCGTTGTGGGCATGGTGGGCCATCAAGGGCTTTTTAATGCCCAAGGCGTCCAGCATGCGGGCTGTGTTTCGGGTGTCTTCTGCAGCAATTCGGTCCACCTGCTCCAGCACAGCGCGGGCGCGCAGGCTTAGGTCACCCATATTGCCGATGGGCGTTGCCACCACATAGAGTGAAGGTTCGCGCCGGGTTTCATCCCTTGCGTCAGAATTCAAGACAACCTTCACCATTTCCACTTCACCGGCTTTCTGCATGGCATTCACACCCAAATCCAAAGTTCCTGAATTGTCCGGCATTCCTTGGACCCCCAGCAAATCCCGAACACGAAAACCCAAAATTCCTTGGGCAGCGCCCAAAGAAACCCAGCTCACCCCGCCATCAAGCCCGAATGAATACAAACTCGCCATACAGGCCCAAGGCAGGGAAGCAGAAACACGGGCACTTCGCCTGTTGGAATCAAAGGGGCTTGTGCTGATTGCACAAAATCACCGGTGCCGCTGCGGCGAACTCGATCTGATCATGGCACACGGCGATACCGCCGTGGTGGTGGAAGTTCGACAGCGCAGCAAAAGCCTTCACGGCAGTGCGCTTGAAAGTGTTTCAACCCACAAACAAAGCCGTGTAACACGCTGTGCAAAGCTGTGGTGGGTACAGCAGGGTCAACGCAAATTCACTCATCTGCGTTTTGATGTGGTTGCATTGGAAAGCGACAGCGCACCGCAGTGGATACAAAATGCGTGGCAAATCAGCAACTAAACACCCACCAAACATCCACTAAAGCGGAATCAAACCGCTGTGATAGGTAAATCGCCTGCAATCGGGTCACCTATAATGGAAGGCTCGATAACCGCCCGAAGGCCTGTCGCCATGGACATGATTACACGCGTTACCCAACAATTTGACGAAAGCATTGCCGCCAAACAGGCCGCCACCGAAGAACTGGCCGGCCCGATCGCCGAAGCCATTGAGCTGATGGTGAACGCACTCACAGGCGGCAACAAGGTTTTGGCCTGCGGCAATGGTGGATCCGCTGCTGACTGCCAGCACTTTGCAGCTGAACTGGTTGGGCGCTTTGAACGTGAACGCCCTGGCCTGGCTGCCATTTCGCTGGCCACCGACACCTCGGCACTGACCGCCATTGGAAACGACTACAGTTTTCACGAAGTGTTTTCAAAGCAGGTGGCTGCCATTGGGCAACCGGGCGATGTGTTGCTGGCCATATCCACCAGCGGCAACTCGAAAAACGTACAGCTGGCCATTGAAGCCGCCCATGCACGCGACATGAATATCGTGGCACTAACCGGCAAGGGCGGTGGTCAAATGACCCAGCAACTGAAAGAAGGCGACGTGCACATTTGTGTACCGCACAACCGCACAGCCCGAATTCAGGAGATACATTTGTTGGCGATCCATTGCATTTGCGATGGCATCGACCTGAGTTTACTTGGAGAAGAAGAAAATGAGTCTTAAACCCCTGTTTTTTACCCGCACCCGGACCTCTGCAATCAGTGCCGTGTTGGTTGCTTCCCTTGCAGCACCGCTGCTCGGCGGCTGCTTCGTGGGTGCCATGGCAGGCATTACCGCAGGTTCACTGGCTGCAGCAGATCGCCGCACCGTGGGTACGCAGGTTGAAGACCGTTCATTGCAACTCAAGACCGAAAGCGCAATCCGCGAAAACTTTGGTGACAATGTCCATGTGAATGCCACTGTATACAACCGCCAGATTTTGTTGACCGGTGAAGCCCCGGACGAAGCCACCCGCAACAAGGTTGAAGCCCGTGTTGCAACGCTCCCCAATATCCGACTGATCGTCAACGACATTCAAGTGGGTGGCTTCATCAGCTCACTGTCAGCCCGCTCCAACGATGCATTCATCACCGGCAAAGTGAAAGCCTCGCTGCTGGATGCACAAGACATTTTCGCCAATTCCTTCAAGGTCACCACCGAAGCGGGTGTGGTTTACCTCATGGGGCTGGTCACCGAGCGAGAGGCCAATCGCGCAGCGTCGATTGCTGCTGGGGTTCCAGGCGTGGTCAAAGTGGTGAAAGTCATGGAAATGATTTCCGAGGCTGAACTTTCCCGCCTGTCGGCCTCTCCAAACAACGGAACTGCCCCGGTCGAGAATGGACCCCGTTGATATCACACATTAATTGGCTATGAAAAAATTTCTTTCCCTGTTTTCAACTCTCGCATTGGCCAGCCTGCTGTTGGCCTGCGGGGGCGACAAAGCGCCGCAAGTGGATTACACCACGATCAAGGGTCAAACCATCACGCCCGCCGATTACCAGGGCCAGGTGATGTTGGTGAACTTCTGGGCAACCAGTTGCACCACTTGCGTGAAAGAAATGCCGGCAATTGTCGACACCCACAACAAGTTCAAGGAACAGGGGTTCCGAACGATTGCCGTGGCCATGAGCTACGATCGACCCGACTACGTGGTGAATTTCGCTGACACCCGGCAATTGCCTTTTGACGTGGCTCTTGATATTTCTGGCAGCATCGCCAAGGCCTTTGACGATGTCAAAATTACGCCCACCACCTATGTGATTGACCGCAAGGGCAAGATCATCAAAACCTATGTGGGCGAACCCGACTTTGCCGCCTTGCATGCGCTGATTGAAAAGTCATTGGCTGAAAAGGTGTAGATCAAAAAACAAGCGCAAGCTTTCAGAGCCGGTCCTGAACCAAAAGGGCCGGCTTTTTTGTTTACTGGTACTTACTCATCGCCCCACTTGTAATCGTCCATCACGCGGCGATCCCGCTTGGTAGGTCGCGCCTTGATTTCCAGGGCAGGGTCTTTCATCAACTTGCGGTTGGCCGCGCGCTCGGCCCGCTTTTTGGCACTTTCCATGGTTTCTTCGTACAGGCCTTGGGCAATGGTCGCGCTGCCGCGCTTGTCACCCAGCCCTTTGACCACCAGCACCATGTCATCCCAACCCACCGGCACGGTCAACACATCGCCCACCTGCACACCATAAGCGGGCTTCACACGCTCATCATTGCATTTCACCTTGCCACCATCCACCACTTCGGTGGCCAACGAACGGGTCTTGAAAAATCGCGCTGCCCACAGCCACTTGTCGATGCGAACCTTGGCACCGTGCGCTGAAAAGTCGGTTTTGCCGTTGGGCGTCTTGGCGGGCTCGGGGTTCCTGTTTTTACTGCGGCTCAAATTAACTCCGTGCATGCTGTGGCTCGTGCCCTCTCGGGGATTCCCACACTGGTTGACATCCCTTGGCTCAGGTAGCCTTTCGGACTTCAACTGAACTCGAACAAGGGCAAGCTGTGAAACATTCCATCGCGATCATTCCCGGCGACGGCATCGGTCAGGAAATTATGCCAGAAGCGCTGAAGGTCCTGGCATGGGCTGAAAAAACCCACGGCATTCAGTTGGACCTGCATCACAAAGACTGGGCGCATTGCAACTATTACCTGGAACACGGCACCATGATGCCCGAGGACTGGAAGCCCCAGCTTGAGGCTTGCGAAGCGATTTTGTTCGGTGCCGTGGGCATGCCCGACCTGGTACCCGATCACATTTCACTGTGGGGCTCCCTGCTGCGTTACCGCCGTGAATTTGATCAGTATGTGAACCTGCGTCCCGTGAAACTGCTGCCAGGGGCACCCTGCCCATTGGCCAACAAAAAGCCGGGCGATATCGACTTCGTCGTGGTTCGTGAAAACACCGAAGGCGAATATTCCGCCGTGGGTGGCCGCATGTTTGAAGGCACCGACCGTGAAATCGTGCTGCAGGAAAGTGTCTTCACCCGCCACGGTGTGGACCGGGTATTGAAATTTGCCTTTGAAATGGCCAACAACCGCCCCCGCAAAAAGCTGACCGCCGCCACCAAAAGCAACGGCATTGCCATCAGCATGCCCTACTGGGACGAGCGGGTGGACAACATGGCCCAAGGCTATCCGGAAGTGAGTTACGACAAACAGCACGTGGACATTCTGGCTGCGCGCTTTGTCATGCAGCCCGAACGGTTTGACGTGGTGGTAGCCAGCAACCTGTTTGGGGACATTCTCAGCGACTTGGGGCCTGCCTGCACAGGCACCATTGGTTTGGCGCCCTCGGCCAACCTCAACCCCGACCGTACATTTCCTTCACTGTTTGAACCAGTCCATGGTTCCGCCCCCGACATCGCCGGCAAGGGCATTGCAAACCCGATTGCGATGATCTGGTCGGCGGCACTGATGATCGAATTTTTGGGTAACAGCCCCACCGTGATTGCAGAAGGTCGCCAGGCCAGTTACCAGCAGGCACACGACAGCATTCTGGCCGCGATTGAAAAAGTACTGGAAAGCGGTGACCCCGATGTGCTGACAGGCGACCTGAAAGGCAAAGGCACGACCAAAACGCTCGGTGAAGCCATTCTCAAGACATTGCGTGGCCAGTAAAACACTTATCGCAAGAATAGCGCTACAACCTGCCTCACTGCTGAATGCCGTTCTTGGCGAGGTACCAGCCTGTGTTGGTGGGGCGTAGCGCCATTTCAATCACGAATGAGGGTTGAAGGGTACCGGCCACAGCAGTGCCGGTACTCAAGGTGAACACGCTGGGGTCGAATGACTCCACCTTCAGGTTCCTGAAATGGTGCAGCATGTGGGCGTCTTTCAAATTCGCCTCAAATCGGGCGGACACCGCGTCACTCAAACCAAACGGCTTGTTTTCGACAAAGTCCACAGTGCGCTCAACCCACAAGCGCCCGAAACACAGGGCTTCATTCTCACCCTGGGGCCCTTGCCGGAAATGAACGCCATCCAGCTTCTTCAAGCCGCTTGAAGGCATGATCACCCAGCGACCATCCCTGGTTTGCAGAATGTCCAGCAAACCAGACATGTCCCACGCTTTCACATCGCGGGCCACTGCACTGTTGGCGGGAATCAAGTCGCGGGAATACTGGTCAATGGCCTCAACCGTGGGCAAGCGTGCGCAGAAAGCGCCATGGCTCAGAATAAAGGTTTCGGCCCGCGCGCCTTTCAGCAGGTTGTCGTCATCCAGCTGTGTGCGCGGATTGCAGGCCGTCAACAGGCCTAAGGCCAGTACACAGACCAACACACGTACCAACAAAGGGGGTATCGCGGGGGATACAGGGCGAATCATTCTCATGTTCCTTTTTCACTGACTACCAGTGTGCCGCTTTCTCGCCCCCAGCAAAGCCTCAAGAAAAGAGGAAAACCCCTGCCATTTGGAAAGTTTGAATAACTGTCAACTGGACTTCACTTGCGCTCATGACCCAAGGCGCGGGGCGGCGAATACCCCAACTGCCGCGCGCGCGCCTCGGCCTGGGCAGCCAGCAAGGGCTGGTCCGCTTCCCGGTAGTACAAGGCCAGCTCATAGCTGGCAATGCCATTGCCCAAGCCGCTGGAATACTGCAACCAGCCAACGTAGCGCAACAGGCCTTGCTCTGTTTCAAGCGCGCGGTGCAGGCGGGCAATGCGGACGGCCGCATCCTTGTCACCACGTGCAGCGCGCATCAACTCGGCCGACCCCTTGTTTACCTGCTGCTCAGGGCTTGCTTGGGAATCGGGCGCTGGAATTACAAAACTGGTCTTGAACAGCTTGACCTCTTTGCTGCGCAAAATCCGCAAGGCTTCTGTGGCCCCGGCCTGCACCAACCCCACTGTTTGAGCTTGCGAACTATCTGGGTAAGTGGCCAAAAACGCATTGCAAAGCCGCAGCAGATCCACTGGCCAATCGGTATTTTGAATGGCCTCCCAGGCAGCAAGTTCCGCGGGCGGCAGGGTTTTGGCGGGCAGGGCATGTTCGCTTGCTTCACCCCAGGACAAAGGCACTTGAACTCGCGTATTGTCTGCAATAAAAGGGTTTTGAGCCAGTTGGCGAATGGCCGCAAGCGGGTGGTTCAACATGGTGTGCTGAACTTCCGCCTTGACCAGTTGAAACAGGTCATTGAAAGTGACATGGCCTGCTGCGTCGCGCAGCAAACGGACCAAGGCTGCAGTGTAAAACGTGTTTTGGTCCGCACTGGCTGGCGACACAGCGGGGCGCCCCGCCCCGGTTGAAAAACACACCAGGCTACCCAAAGGCGCCTCGACCTGGTTCAGGCCCTCGCCATCGCCCAAAGCATTGCGCAAATCGGTTCGGCAAGCGTCAATGACCGTGATGTTCAAGGCCTGAGGCCTTGGAGGCAAAGCGGCCAGCAGTTTTTGCTGCAACACAAGGGAACGGGCAATCAGGTCTTTCCGGGGTGCTGTGGGGTTGGAACCGGAACCCAGCAACAAGTTGTTCGAGTCCACCTGCAAACCATGGCCGGCATAGTAAAACAGGGTGACCGTATCGCCGGGTGCGGCCGCCACCCTTTTTACGAACTCAGTCACGGTGGCGTGCAAGCTGCTTTCATCCAGATTCATGGCCTGGGTTACATCAAACCCCCGAAAAGCCAAGGCTTCACCCAAGTCCATCACATTTTTGGCAATGGGCGGCAAATCATGGGGCACCGGGTAGTCGCCATTGCCAATCAACAGCGCCAGGCGGCTTGCGTTTGTTGCTGCTGCATTGGATACAGTTAAGTTGGGTGCAGTTGCATTGGACTCAGTTGCGTTGGATTCAGTCGCATGGCCAGCATGGCCCACGCCGGCAGACACGGGTTTGCTCAAGGGAATGGTGAGTGCGCCCGCAGCACCCAGCCACAGCGACAAGGCATGGCGCAGCACAGTGCGCCTGCCCGGTGACTGCAAGTTGCACTCAAGCGTGTTTAACGGTGAGCACAAGGGTGCGTGTTCCTGCGTGTGCTCTTCCGTATTACGCGTAACCATAGGTGAATTCATGGCCATCGGTGTCAATGCTCAATTGGGTCACCGGTTTGCCTTCCAGCGTGGCCTGCAGAATGTGGCGGCTGATGGTGGGCAACACGGTATTGCTAAGAATGGCCCCCACCATTCGACCGCCAGAATCGGCCTCGTTGCAACGCGCCACGATGCGTTCAATCACAGACGTTGCAATGGTCACCCTGATTTTGTGGGCGCTGGAAATGCGCTGCTCGATTCGAGCCAGTTGCAAGCGCACAATGCTGGCGAGCATGTCGCTTGACAGCGGGTAGTACGGCACCACTTCCAGACGACCCAGCAAAGCAGGCGGGAACACTTGAAGCATGGGTGCACGCAAGGCCTGAACAAGTTCCTCGGGGGCGGGATATTGCCCCGTCTGCAAGCCGGTTTTGCACAACGACATCAAGGCTGAAGTGCCCACATTGGTGGTGAGTAAAATCAGGGTGTTGCGAAAGTCGATTCGACGCCCTTCGCCGTCTTCCATCCAGCCTTTGTCAAACACCTGGAAAAACAGTTCGTGTACATCGGGGTGGGCTTTTTCAACTTCGTCCAGCAGCACCACACTGTAGGGTTTGCGGCGCACAGCCTCGGTCAACACTCCGCCTTCACCGTAGCCTACATATCCCGGCGGTGCGCCTTTCAAGGAGGACACAGTGTGCGCCTCCTGATATTCGCTCATGTTGATGGTGATCACATTGTGTTCACCGCCATACAAGTTTTCGGCCAGGGCCAGCGCGGTCTCGGTTTTACCTACACCCGACGTGCCCGCCAGCAAAAACACACCCACGGGCTTGTTGGGGTCATCAAGCCCAGCGCGGTTGGTCTGAATGCGGCGGGCAATCGTATCCAGTGCATGGGGCTGACCGATGATCCGGCTACCAAGGGCATCAGCCAGATTCAACACATTTTCAATTTCATTGCGCACCATGCGCCCTACCGGAATGCCGGTCCAGTCTGCCACCACGGCAGCCACGCACTGGGCATCCACTTGTGGGTGAATCATGGGTGTTTCACCTTGCAAGGTTTTAAACTCGAATTCCAGGGCCTTGAGTTGTTCGAGCGCGGGCTGTTGGTCGGCCCAAGTGGCCTGCGTATTCGATTCCAAATTGAAATCCGGGTTGGATTCGGGACTGGATTCGAGCTGAGCCTGGGTTGCAACCCGAACCTGTTGCCGCAGTGTCAGCAGCGAATCAAGCAGGCGTTTTTCCTGCGCCCACTGGGTTTGAAGCTGTTCAAGCTGGCCACCCAACTGTTGAGTCATTTGCGCAATCTCATCTCGCCTTTGCGAATGTTCACGGCCAAAGGCAGCTTCTTTCTCGATGGCCTCACGTTCAAGGCCCAAGGCATTCAGCTGTTTCTGGATGCGTTCAATCGCCGGTGGCGTGGCGTGCTGAGAAACAGCCACGCGCGCACAGGCCGTGTCCAGCAGGCTGATGGCCTTGTCGGGCAACTGGCGTGCGGGAATATAGCGGTGTGACAGGCGCACTGCCGCCTGCACGGCTTCATCCAGCAACCACACACGGTGGTGAGCCTGCATGGCACCGGCCAGGCCACGCAACATGTCGATGCCCTGTGTTTCTGAAGGCTCGTCCACCTGCACCACCTGGAAGCGGCGGGTCAGTGCAGGGTCTTTTTCAATGTACTTTTTGTACTCAGCCCAAGTGGTGGCGCCAATCGTGCGCAGGCTGCCCCGAGCCAGTGCGGGCTTCAGCAGGTTGGCTGCGTCGCCTGTACCCTGGTTGCCCCCGGCACCCACCAGGGTGTGTACCTCATCAATGAATAAAATCGTGCTTTGTTCGCTGGATTGTATTTCGTCAATCACTTGACGCAAACGCTGTTCGAACTCCCCTTTCATGGAGGCACCGGCCTGCAACAAGCCGAGGTCCAGGGTCAAAATGCGCACGTTCTTCAATGCGGGTGGCACATCGCCTGCTACCACCTGCAAGGCGAAACCTTCCACCACCGCGGTTTTGCCCACGCCGGCTTCACCAGTGATCAGCGGATTGTTTTGCCGGCGTCGCAACAGGATATCCACGATCTGGCGCACTTCCAGGCCTCGGCCGGTCACCGGATCAATTTCGCCTTTCCTCGCCTTCTCGGTCAAATCCACGGTGTAGCGCTTCAAGGCTTCCTCACCACCTAGCTGTGCAGCCGGCATGGCACCACTGGCTTCACCGGGTACAGTGCCCAGCGGAATACTGCTGCTTTGTAATGCCTGCTCCGGTGAATTCGCGACAATTTGGGCAAAGACCGCGCCCAGCGATGCTTCCGGGATTTGCTTGAAACGCGGGGAAATTCGGGCCAACTCCTGCAACAGGAAATCGGTTTTCAGTAACGCCAGCAACACATGCCCGGTGCGCACCTTCTGCGCACCGAACATCAACGAGGCATACACCCAAGCCCGCTCCACGGCATTGGTAATCGACTCGGACAGGTCTGAAATACCCTGCGCACCACCGGGCTGCCGTTCCAGCGCGCGTTGAACATCAGCCAGTACAGCGCCTGCATCCAGTTCAAAATGGCGAAGAATGTGATGCCAATCGCTGTCGTCCTGTTGAAGAATTTGGGCAACCCAGTGCACCAGTTCCACAACCGCATTCCCGCGGAGTTTGCACAGCACGGTGGCCCCCTCAACCGATTTGAATGCGATTGGGTTTAGTGTTGCGAACAGGGAAACACGGCTGATGTTGCTCATGTGGAACTCCGGGACAGGGAAGAAGTGTTGGGAATGGCGGGGCATTTGACACGCACCTCGGGAGGTATGCTGTGTCGGCGATGGGCTTGCAAAGTGCCCAACCAGGTGGTTCGGCCCAATTGCAGTGAGCCATTCAGGCAGGCAGAAGGAATGTGATCCGGATTGACCAGCAGCCTGAACTCGCAATCAAATTCAAGCCCCAGGTAAGCATGGGTGGCCTGCACCAGTTGCGCCCGGCCGATGGCACCCGGCAGCAAGCGCAGGTAAGCCGCATATGGCATGGGCCCAATGTGAACCATGACCTTGCTTTGTGCGCACCACACCCGGCTGCCGAGCATGGCACCTTGCCCCAACATACCCAAGCCGGGTTGTGGGGAAAGCTGTAACCACTGGGCAACAAAAGGTTGCACCTCAACGGCTTGCCCTGTACACACCGATATGGCACAAACCAGACCTTCGAGGGTTCTGGTTCGCCGCGTGAAATGCCCAGCCAACCCGGCCCGGTAGTGGGTGGGCAAGTCCTCGCGCGCCCAACTTGTTTGCGCACCGTGCCCGACCAGGCTATTAAGCCCTTGGGCAAACGGGTTGTGATGGGGCCTGTGATAAGCAATGTGGGGTTGCGCCTGCGCCCATGCTCTGTAAAACAGCAGGTAAGCGCGGTGGTGAAATACATCGAGGAATTCTGAAAAGGTGCGGTCATTCCACTGTTGAATGCGAGTGTAGGCGTGTTCGGTGTAATGCAAGGGCAAAGCACCATTGGGACCCAGCAGCCCGAAGTTCTGAACATAGAATTTGGGTACCGTTCCCATACGCGGCGAGTGAATGATGTCTTCCCGCTGAAAATCCTGAGTGGCGAAATCCAGATGAGGGTGCTGGCCCAGCCGAAGTGGTTCGTCCCGCAGACGAAGCGAAGTGCCCAGCATCGGCTTGCCAGGGTGTGTATCTTCGATGTGACGCAGCAATGCAAAAAAATTCGGTGCTGGCGGTAGCGATTTGTTCATGGGCTTGGCCACCATTTACAGCAATGGCCGGTTACCGGACCGGGCCGGAAAATCCAGAACTGCGCCAGAGTGCACACTGTGAATGCGCGTTTGCACGAATGAATTGACGGACACATGCGCCGCCAGATAGCGAGCCAACACACTGCCCAATACCGCCACGCCAAGCCCTTGCAGGGCCAGTTCATCCAGGGTCAAAGTGACCTGCAAACCACGCACCACGGTTGGCCTGCCCTGACGCACAATGCGGGACACTGCCACCTGAGAGTGAACGCTTTGCACTGCGCGCACAATGTGCTGCTGGGCAGATTGGGCCGGGTCTGCATACAAACCCAGCAATTGTGTCAAAGCTGCGGCACAGCCGTTGTGATGTGGGTTTTGATGTGAGTCGCCTCGATCAATCAAGCCCAGGTAATTCAACGACAAGTGTTCGATCAACTGCCAGCAGGTTTGCCCGGTTTTCACAGGCGCCTTGGGTCGGCTTGGGCCGCGCAGGAATCGAATGGACTGCAAAGGCAGATTGCCAGGCCACACCAAATCGGTAGGACCTTTGCCGACGGGCATCAGCAGAGGCAAGTCCCGATTGGTACACAGGGCGCGCACAGCCAGTTGCTGCAAGCCATGCCCGGCAATCAATTCGCCGGTGGATTGCGTCATGCCAAGATAGACATCAGTACCAGTGTAAGACGAGCGCCCACCTTCTCGTGCCTGCTTTTCTGAAACCAGCGTGGGCGTACGCCTGAGCACGTAATGCGGCCCGTTGGTGCCAAGCGCATCGCTGTTGTTGGTGCTGTTGTTGGTGCTGTTGTGGGTGCCGTTGTGGGTGCTGTTGTTTGCGCCACGGCTACGGTAGGCCTCGGTCTCGTTTTCCAGGCCAGCACCGCTGGAATACAGGGCTGGCACCGCCAAAACCCGATGTTGGCCATGCCCTTCAACGCTGAGTACGCTGTGCACTTCAAAATCCTGGGGGCGGCTTCGGTTGGGCTGAACGTGCATTTCATGCAGGCGTTCGTCCAGCAACACGCGGTCGCAAGCGTATTCAAACAGGTTTACGACCGGTGTGCAATTCAAGGCCAATGAATCCTGATCCACCACCCGATCCATTTCAAGGTTGCTGTCCGTGAAACACAGCGCCAACTCAAAAGACTGCTGCTGAAAACTGGCCAAGTGTGACTTCAAGCCACGCACCTGGAAGAACAGAAATCGCTGCGGAAAAGAAAAAAACTCCTGAAGCAAGCGGGTGCCACTGAATTGCCGTGCATCAGCAGGCAGCAGGGCCTCTTCGTCACTCAGGCCCATCGCCTGCACTGAACCTGCGGGCAAGAAATGCCAGCTGGATTTCCCCGTGGGCCGAATGGCCACCGCCGCTGCAGCATGACAGGCCCGATCGAACAGCGGGAAGGCATATTCGTCGCCAGCACTGACATGAAAGTCGAGCGTGTCAACCGGCAACTGCGACAAGGCCGACTGCGTGGTGGTTTGAATGTGAATGTGCAGGGCGGAGCGAACCACACCTTTACCAGGTACTTTCGGCGGAGTACCCCGGAACGGACCATGTTCCACAGCCTGAATTTCAAGTGGCCAGAGTGTCAGGGCATGGCCTGTGCGGAATTTGCACGGCGTTTGAATGCCCTTGGCCACCTGGCTTTGCAACACAGTGCCAGCAGGGACAGGAATCCCTTTTTTAAGCGCCACATCGCCCAGATTGAGTTTGAGCTGAACAATGCCCATGGCAGGTACAGGCGCAAGGAAATTCACGCTGATTCGGTTCAGCAATTGCTCGGTGAAGCGGGGAAACTCTTCGTGCAGGCGAAGCTGCACACGCGCAGTCAGGAATGCAAAACCCTCCAGCAAACGTTCTACATAAGGGTCTTGAACCTCGGTGGCATCCATGGCCAAACGCGAGGCGATTTTTGGAAAACGCGCGGCGAATTCCGCACCCATGTCGCGCACATGCGCAAGTTCCTGGGTGTAAAACTGGAGAAGACGCGGATCCATGATGTTGGGGGTTGCGTGTAGGGTAAGTGCGGCGTCAGAAACCGGAAAGCGGCATCAAGGCCACCTTGCCGGTTTCTAGATCCACTTCCGTGCGCAACATCAGTTCGATGGGGTAAGGCTGCGCCCACAACAAACCGGAAATACGCAAAGCAATCACATTGTGCAAGTGCATCAGCCCGTGCTGGGTTTCTGCCTGCACCCTCAAAGAATTGCCATCAATTCGAGGCTCGAAACTGCGAATAAGCGATTCCACGGTTCGCTCGAAATCCTTGACGTCGATCATGGAGGCAATTTTTCCCGCCACGGGTGGCATGCCATACGCCAGCACCGACCCACGCAATTCGTGATGGTGCTCCAGGTGTTTGCTCTCCAGAATACGGGTGGCATTTAAAAGCTGTTCGAGATCACGCAACACCATGTGGCGCAGTGCTTCCTTGGTGATGAACCGGCTATTGGCCGACTCCGTAGCGCGGGTGGGTTCATCGTCCTGCAGACGATCCATCAAGGCGGGCTGCAAGGCATCGCGGGGTTTACTCATAGACATCAATGTAGGTGCAGGCGCCCGATTTCAAATTCGCTGCCGACTTGGGGGTGTACACCACTTCAATTTCCTTGAACGCAATTGAAAAGGACTCGGCAACCTGACGGCCTTCACTGTCACCACCGGAAATCTCGTAGTCGCAAATGCGCGCCTTGCGCAAGGTAATTCGCAGGTAATCGATGGTCGCGATACCACCAGGGTCGCGGCAGGTCAGCACCACCTTGCCCAGCAACTCGGCCGATTTCAATGCGCTCATGATGGCGGTGCTTGAACTGTCGATGGCCTTCTGAACATTGAGCGTTCGCACGGAAGCCTTGGAGGCCAGTTGGGACGCTGAGTGAACTTGCTGGGACATGCCCCAAGACCAAGACAGCACTTCAATTTCACCGGCATGTCCAGCAACCTGGCTTTCCCCTTGGATGGCCCCCTGTCGGGAGCCCTCCAGGGCCAGGAACATATCAACTTTCGACATTGTTTTTCCTGGCTGTCCGATTACTTCTCGGAGTTGGTTGCAATGTTGAAAGTCGCTTCAACCTTGCCGTCTGGTCCACCGTCTTTCTTCTGTGGAACATACACGTAGCTGAATTCAGCGAAGTTCAAGGTCACGTTTTCAGTCAAGCGGTCTTCACCGCCTGAACCACCTTGGCTTACGTTGGAAATAATGACGTCTTTCATGGTCAGTACGACGTATTCCAGGGGTTTCTCGCCAGCCTTGCGAACGGTCAAAACAGCTTCATCGAAGTGTTTGCCATTGCAACAGGCCTTGATCAGGTTGGGCGTAGACTTGTCGATGTACTTGGTGAAACTGATGTCTTGCACATTGACCTTGCCCGCACCGCCACCGCGACCCACGTGCGTGGTGCCTGACTGGGACATGCCCCAGCTCCATGCTGCGATATCGATTTCCTTGGCATGTACGCTGTCTGCAGATTCACCATCCACACCCTTGATTTTCAAAAACATGTCTACGGACATTTGATTCCCTCTGTAATTGATTGGTTAAAAAATTGAAGTTTTAAGACGCTTTGGCGGATGGCAACTTGCTGACCAAACGCAAAGACACGGTTAGCCCCTCTAGCTGGTAGTGAGGGCGCAAATAGAAACGGGATGCATACATGCCGGGGTTGCCCTCAATTTCCTCGACAACCACTTCGGCGGCCGCCAGTGGTCGAGAGGCCTTGACAGCCTCGGATGAATTGGCGGGATCTCCGTCGACGTACTGCATGATCCAGTCTTGCAACCAGCGCTGCATGTCAGCTCGTTCCTTGAAAGAACCGACCTTGTCGCGCACGATGCACTTGAGGTAATGCGCAAATCGGCAGGTTGCAAACAGATAGGGCAATCTGGCGGCCAGCTTGGCATTGGCTGAGGCATCGGGATCTTCGTATTCCGCGGGCTTGTGCAGGGACTGCGCACCAATGAAAGCGGCAAGATCGCTGTTCTTTTTGTGAATCAGGGGCAGGAAACCGCTTTTGCTGAGTTCCGCTTCACGGCGATCAGAGATTGCAATTTCGGTGGGGCACTTCATGTCCACGCCGCCGTCATCGGTGGGGAAGGTGTGCGTGGGCAGATTGGGCACCGCGCCACCCGATTCAATGCCGCGAATTCTTGAACACCAGCCAAACTCCTTGAAAGAGCGATTGATGTTGACAGCCATGGCATAGGCCGAATTGGCCCAGGTGTAACGGCTGTGATCAGCAAGACCTGTGTCTTCTTCAAATGCAAATTCTTCGACCGGGTTGGTTTTTGCGCCATAGGGTTGACGTGCCAAGAAACGGGGCATGGTCAGGCCCAGGTATTTGGAGTCGTCTGTGTCACGCAGGCTGCGCCAAGCGGCGTAGTCGGGGGTGGAGAAAATTTTGGTCAGGTCGCGCGGGTTAGCCAGTTCCTGCCAGGAATCCATTTGAAGGGTGGCTGGAGACACCGCCGACAGGAATGGCGCGTGGGCCGAGGCACTGACCTTGGCGAGCTCGCCGAGCATTTCTACATCGGGCGGGGAATGGTCGAAGTAGTAGTCGCCGATCAGGCAACCATAGGGCTCGCCACCAAACTGGCCATACTCGTGTTCGTAGATTTTCTTGAACACCGGGCTTTGGTCCCAGGCCACCCCCTTGTAACGTTTCAGCGTTTTTGCCAACTCGGCCTTGGACACGTTCATGAAACGGATTTTCAGGAACTCGTCAGTTTCGGTGTTGTTGACCAGGTAATTCAAACCACGCCAAGCGCTTTCGATTTGCTGGAAATCGTCGTGGTGAATAATCTCGTTGATTTGTACCGAAAGCTTTTGGTCAATCGCTGCGATCATTCGTTCGATGGAATCCACCACATCGTCGCCAATCAGTTCAACACCATCCAGGGCTTGCCGCGCCAGTGTCAGGACTGCGGACTCGACCTCGGACCTGGCCTCATCGGTTTTGGGCTTGAATTCTTTTTGCAGCAGGGAAGACAGTTCACTGCCTTCCAGTTCAAGAACATCGAGCGCACGGTTTTGCAATTGTTCAGACATGATTACTCACCTTGTGACGGGGTTGGTTCAGCAGGCTTTTGGGTGGCTGACAGGCTTTTCAGCAAGGCGGGATCTGCAAGCAACTTGGCCAGCAATTCTTCAGCACCTGTTTTTCCATCCATGTAGGTCAGCAAATTGGAGAGTTGCTGGCGGGCCTCCAACAGCTTGCGCAGCGGCTCAACCTTGCGTGCGATGGCTGCAGGGCTGAAGTCGTCCATGCATTCAAACGTGATGTCGACTGCGACATTGCCTTCACCAGTGAGGTGATTCGGCGCATGAAACGCCACGCGGGGTTTGATGCTTTTCATGCGGGCGTCGAAGTTGTCAATGTCGACTTCCAGAAAATCGCGTTCGGCGACTGGCGCCAAGGGCACTTCCGATTTGCCGGAGAGATCGGACATCACGCCCATGACGAAGGGAAGCTGCACTTTTTTCTGTGACCCATACACTTCGACGTCGTACTCGATCTGCACGCGTGGTGCACGGTTGCGCCCTACAAATTTTTGTCCGCTCATTGATTTAACTCGCAAGTAAGAGTGGTTGAACGCAGGGCGACTTTAGGCATCTTCCTGCTCGAGAGAATCGGGATTGACCCCCATGATTTTTGCCACCTCGGCCAATGCTTCTGGCGCAAGGTCCTTCATCAACTGCATGAAGTTTTTGTCGATCAAACGGCGGGCACGCTTTAGCAAAAGCTGTGCAGGGTTGGTGGGTTCGGCACGTTCAAGGTAAATGCACACCTGATCAATTGCGGCCAGCGCCTGTTCACGCGACTGGATTCCCGGTACGGCATTGGCGAGTTGCTGCGCATCCACGCCGGGTGACATTGGAGGCATTGAAACCTGATTCGACAAATCGCTAGGTGGTACAGGTTTTTGACTTGGTTCCAATTGAGGGGATGGCAGACAGGCCAACAGATGCCCAAGGAGGGACTGGACTTCGGACAAGTGGGGAAGGCGATCCGGTTCGACACGGGCAGCCAGCGCCAAATGAATCCGCTTCAGACCGGCCAGACCCTGCGTGACAAGCACACGCAAGGTATCAGGCTGGCCTTCGGGAGAGCGCAGAAACTGCTCAACCTGATCGCGCACCACGTGCAATTCAACACCGGGTGCATTGCCGGTCAACACCTCAAAGTCTTTCAGGCGGAGTTCGCCGATTCGGGGATTTTTGACCACCACGCAATTGCGAAGGGATTGAAAGAACGAGCCGCCATACCCCAGCGCTTCCACGGCGTTCAGGCGTGCGTAGGGATCACCATCGTCCAGTGGTGGATTCAGGGAGGGCCAGGCTTGCTCAAGCAAATTGCCCATGCAATGCAAGCCCAGCGGCAAGCTGGAAAAACCTTTGAGGTGAAGCTGGGATTGCGCCCAAAGCACGACCAGACGAAGGTCACGGCTTTGCTCAAGGAGCGACAGTGTGGCAGTTTCGACGGCATTCCAGTCGGGCGGGGTGGCGGGCTCAAACTGCGTTTCAGGCTTGCCAAGCGCGGCTTGTTGCAACTCAAGAAATGCGTTGTCGTATTCCAGATTAGGACCACATTCACCATGCTCGAGAGGATAGGCCCACGCAGGAAGCGTGGCAGTTTCGGATGTGACGGCGAGCCTGGATGGCGATGATTCAGATGAAAAAGACACGTTGCGCGAGGGCCCTTGGGTAAAACCATGCGGGACTCTAACAACGGATTTTGAAGTTGGCGAAAGGTCTAACCTGACCTCGATCACCACAAGTGGTGATCGAGGTAGACCCTATTGCGATTCATGGGGTGAACTGAAAAGCCCTTGCACCCAATGCAAGAGCTTGGGAGTTATCCGACCTTGAGAATTATCCGACCTTGCGGGTCAATTCGCGCAGTAGCACCCATTCCTCGGCAGAGCTGGGGTGAACTGCAATTGTTTTATCGAAGTCGGCCTTGGTGGCACCCATGGTGTACAGCACGCCGAGCAGTTGGATCATCTCGGGTGAGTCTTCTCCCAGCATGTGAATGCCCACCACGCGGTCGGTAGCGTCATCCACCAGCAACTTCATGTAGGTTTTCTGTTCACCACCCGAAAACTTGGTTTTCATGGGGGTGAATTCGGTTTCATACACGCGGGTAGGTGCACGTTTTGCAGCCTGCTCTTCGGTCAAACCGACACTGCCAATGGGCGGAGAAGTGAAAGTGGCTGTGGCCACACTGGTGTGGTCAACCGTCAGGTTTTTGCCATTGAATTCGTTTTCGGCCAGGGCGCGACCCTCAGCGATGGCCACGGGTGTCAGGTTCACGCGGTTGGTCACATCGCCCACCGCATACACACCCTTGATGCCGGTGTGGCTGTATTGGTTGACTTCAATTTCACCGGCAGGGGCAGTGCGCAAGCCAATATTTTCCAGCCCGAGGCCTTGCGTGTTGGGGCTTCGGCCAGTGGCATTGAGTACAAAATCGAAGTGGTGATTGCCCGCTGCGGTTTGTAACTCGAATGTTTCACCGACTTGCGACAGGGCTTTGAAGTCGGTGTTCGGAAACAGTTGAATGCCTTGCAGAGCCAAGGCATTCACCAATCGGCTGCGTACGCCATCATCGAAACCACGCAAGGGCAAGTCGCCCCGATAAAAGACAGACACCTCGGAACCGAGACCACGCAAAATGCAGGCAAATTCGAGTGCGATATAACCCGCGCCGATCACGCCGACTTTCTTGGGCAATGTGGAAAGGTCGAGCAACTCGTTGGAAGTCGCAGCCAGTTCCAGCCCTTCAAACGCGCGGCGGTTGGGCGCTGCACCACTGGCAATCAGAATGCGCTGGGTGGACAGCAAACGGTCGCCGACCTGTACTTCGGTCGCGCTCAGGATGGTGCCATGGCCACGAATGGTTTCCACACCGCTGTTTTCAAGCATGCGGGCGTAGATGCCTTCAAGCCGGTCAATTTCGCGGCCTTTGGCTTCTTGCCATTGCGCCATGGAAAACTCGGCCTGCGCAACTTGCCAGCCAGGTTGCAAACCTTCGCGCAATGTTTGACCGAACTGCGCGGCATACATCATGAGTTTTTTGGGCACGCATCCGCGGATAACACAGGTACCACCCAGGCGACTGGACTCAATCAGCGCGACTTTGGCACCATAACTGGCTGCGCGACGGGCGCTTGCGACGCCGCCTGAACCACCGCCGATGACAACAAGATCGTAAGGGGTGCTGGATGTGGTCATTGTGTGCTCCTGGGGTGCTGCGTTGGGGACTTATTGTACCGCGAGTGGAGGATATTGCTGACTCAGCGGGATGAGTTGCTGGCTTGGCGGGTTTGTTGGTCTTGCACAGAAAACCGCAGATCCCTTCTTGAATCAAAGCGCTGCATTCACACTGTTCCGACAAAACAGATGGTCGGAACGGTGTGTCGCCCACGGGGCGAACATTGGCACTTGATTCAAGCGGGGCGGTTTCCTTGAAGTGCAAGACAAACAAATCCACTGCCAGGCCAACTCAACCACATCCGAGAGATTCACCAAGGCCGGAGCAACGCGCTGCAATGAGGGCTGGCGCACGCACCCTGAGGAGACTTCGATGAACAAGTCAGTCGGAGTCTTCGCTGGAAGGCTGGCTGATTCAAGAGGGATATGTAGCGCGAATGGGGCGACTGGTGAAGGTGGTACAGCTGGTACAACATTGGATTGGACTACACGGCAAAGGTTTTGCCTGTTCCGCATTTGAAGAAAACAGCCCCGCTTGAACAAGGCGTGAATGGTCGCCAGGCGGTGAAACCGCAAGCGACACCCGAACCCGCCGATGTGTTTTGGCGGGTTCGGGTGAATGAATCGCTTTGCTTCAAGAAGGGACTTGCTGTTTTCATGCGGAAGCAGGCAAACCATGCTGCGGGGTCCAATCAATCACCCCAGCCGCCACGCGTGATATTTGCCCAACCACACGAGCACTTTCTCCGGCGCATGCGCACGCTTCCATTCACCAGCCGCGTACTTGTTCGCCTCGGCTAACGTGGGGTAGGTGTGGATGGTGCCGAGAATTTTGTTCAAACCCAATCCGTGTTTCATGGCCAACACGAACTCTGCAAGCAAGTCGCCTGCATGCACGCCTGCAATGGTCACGCCCAGAATTTTGTCTTTGCCGGGCACGGTAAGCACCTTGACCACGCCATGTGCGTCGCTGTCGGCAATGGCGCGGTCCAGGTCGTCAATGCCATAACGGGTGACTTCGTAGGCGATATTCTGTTCCTTGGCATCCTGTTCGTTCAGGCCCACGCGGGCCACTTCGGGGTCTGTGAAGGTGGCCCAAGGGATCACTGAATAATCAGCCTTGAATTTTTTGAATTGGCCAAACAAGGCATTCACGGAAGCGTACCAGGCCTGGTGTGCAGCCACGTGCGTGAACTGGTAAGGACCGGCCACATCGCCCGCTGCAAAAATATTGGGATACAGCGTTTCAAGGTATTCGTTGGTGACCACAGTGCGGTTGGTTTCCACGCCCAATGCTTCAAGACCATAACCGGTGAGGCGCGCTTTGCGGCCGACGGCGCAAATCACATCGTCAAACTCAATCTCAACCGTGTTGCCCAGGTGTTCTGTGACCAGGACTTTTTGTTCACCGCGACGCTCAAAACGAACCGCTTTGTGTTGGGTCAAAATATTGACACCATCTGCCCGCATGGATGCCATGGCCATCTCGGAAATTTCCGGGTCTTCCCGCACCATGATGCGTTCGCCAAGTTCAACCTGGGTAACCTGCGAACCCAAGCGCGAGAAAGCCTGTGCCAGTTCACTGCCAATTGGCCCGCCGCCCAGTACAACAAGCCGCTTGGGCAATTCCTCGCGTTTGGCGAATTCGTCCCACAGGGTGTCGCTGGTCAAATAACCGCTGGTTTCAATGCCGGGCAGATTTGGCACAACGGGTGAAGCACCCGCGGCAATCACGATGCTGCGAGCAGTCAGCCGACTGGTTTCGCCGGTGTTGTGTTTGATTTCCACGGTCCATGGATCAACAATTGTTGCGTAACCTTGAACCACGTCGACGCCAAGGCCGGTGTAACGTTCAACGCTGTCGTGTGGCTCAATGGCCTTGATGATGTCATGCACCCGCGCCATGACCGCTTTGAAACTGAAGCCGGGCGTGGTGGCATGCAAACCATATTTGTCAGCGTGGCGCATTTGATGAGCCAACTTGGCGCTCTTGATCAATGCTTTGGAAGGCACGCAACCAAAGTTCAGGCAATCGCCGCCAATTTTGTGGGCTTCAACCAAGGTGACTTTGGCTTTGACAGCGGCAGCAATATATGAACTGACCAACCCGGCTGCGCCAGCGCCAATCACGATCATGTTGCGGTCAAATTTTGAAGGTTTGGTCCACTGTGCATACACCTTACGGGCTTTGATTTTGTCGGTTACTTTTTTTGCGATCAGCGGGAAAACACCCAGCAACACAAAAGACAGAATGAGCCCCGGTGAGAGAATGCCGGACAAGCTGTCGATTTTCGCAAGCTCCGTGCCCGCATTCACATACACCACGGTGCCTGCCAACATGCCGATCTGACTCACCCAGAAAAAGGTGAATGCTTTCATGCTGGTGAGGCCCATCAACAGGTTGATCAGGAAGAATGGAAACACAGGCACCAGGCGCAGGGTGAACAGGTAAAACGCGCCCTCCCTTTCAACACCCTCATTGATGGCTTTCAGGCGGTTTCCGAATTTGGCCTGAACCGAATCGCGCAACAAGTAGCGTGCACCCACGAAGGCCAGCGTGGCCCCCAGCGTGGAAGCAAAAGACACCAGCACCAAGCCCTGCAAAAGCCCGAACAGCGCACCCGCAGCCAGTGTCATGACGGCAGCACCTGGAATGGAAAATGCGGTGACCACGACATAGGCCGCGAAAAACATGCCACCCACCAGCCAGGGTGATTCAGCCTGAAACCCGCGGAATTGATCCAGGCTGCCCTTGAGGCTTTCCAGCGTGAGCAGGCTGTGCAGATCAAGGGCAAAAACCAGCGCCACAGCGGCCACAATCAGCAGCATTATTATTTTTTTCATTTCAATTCCTTGGTATTTCCGGGAAGGTGTCCGATCAATGATGCATGGACTTCATGACATGTACTGATAGTTTCGACGAGTTGTACAAAAAAGTTACCTCGATTTGAAAAGATAGTCCGGTTAGTCTGTGGACATGCCATTTGACAATCGACGACAAAATGACCGCTTTTATTGACTCAATCTTCATCAGCCATGGCGCACCGACTTACGCCATGGATCCCGGGCTGCCGGGAAAAGCCCTTGAGCAGGTGGGTCAACAACTGGTGGCGCAAGGTACATCGGCCTTGATTGTACTCAGCCCTCACTGGCGAAGTGCCAGGCTGGCGGTAACAAGCCACAGCGCGCCGGTGGTTGTGCATGATTTTCATGGTTTTCCCAAGGCCTTGTATGAATTGAAACCCGAGATATCGGGCGCACCCCAATTGGCTGGAAAGTTGGCCGAAGCGCTGGGTGGGCAGGGGCAGCCGGTTGAACTCAGGCCACAACAGGGTTTTGATCACGGCGCCTGGGTACCCTACCTTCACCTGTTTCCTGAGGGTGGGCCACCGATGCTCCAATTGAGCATGCCCGTGGATTGGACTGGCGTAACGGCCATGAAAGCGGGGAACGCGGTGGGTGAGTTTGCCCGCCAACACAATGCCGTGGTGGTGGGCAGCGGCAGCCTGACCCACAACTTCGAGGACATGGATTTGCGGAGCGCGCCCGACGGAAAGCCCACACCCCCTGCGTATGTGACTGAATTTACGGACTGGATAAAAGACCGACTGAGCGTGGGCGATGCACAAGCCATTGCACAAGCGGCGCAGGAAGCACCACACTTTGCACGCGCCCACCCGGACGATGACCATTACCTGCCTTTGCCATTTGCAATGGGTGCGGCAAGGCACGAAGCAATGGTCGAGGTACTACCTGAGGAGATACGCTACAAAGCCTTGTCGATGCAAAGCTTTGTATTCACACGCGCTTAAACCACAGTGACGCTTCCCTGCGCGGTAATGGGGCACGGCAAGGTGGGGTCAAATGTGAGCGACACCGCACTGGCCACAAAAAAGCCCCCGATGTGCTGGGCTGCAATTTCCGGTGGCGTGCCCGGCTTGGTCAGATTCACGTCTTGTGCAAAGGTGTAAATGCGCCACAATCCGCGCACTTCATGACGGTGCCTCAACAATTGCCGCATTGCTTCCTTGATATCCAGTGAGCCTGCATACACGCCATCATTTGCGCCTGGATCAAAACCGAGACCATCGTCAGTCAGCGGGACTACAAATGTAAAACCATCGGGCGCGCGGAACAGTGCAAACGCATACAGGTCGGTGCCCTTGAACAATTTGCCTTCGGTGCGATGGAATTTTGCACGCACCCACAGGGGTTCGCCCAGCGCAACAGTGTTGGGTGTTTCCAGTTCCACGCCATCTGACAAGTGGATGTTGGTTTGGGTCTCCCGCACGGAGTATTCGTAGGTTTTGCCCGTGGTGAATCGGGTGTAGGTCCATTCCACATCGGCGGTGTAGGGCTTGCCGGCATTGGGCGCATCGGGCAGCTTCCACTTGGCCACCACTTTTTCACCCACGGTGAGTTCATCCTCAGCGGGCAGGGTATTGGCTTGTCCACGCCAGAAGGGATCAGCTTCATCGGACAAGGCCACGCCGATTGCCACGGTGGCCACTGCTGAGGCCACGCCGGCCACTGTGAATTCTTTCTTGGGCCCGGCATTGACATCGGGCGTGCAACAATTCACCGATGGCTCAGTTTCGTCGAATGTGCCACTGACACCAAAAGAAGCCGTACCCGCACCCTTGGCAGCCGCAACAGCAGCCACAATGGCGGCGATAATCGCGATGATGATGGCCAGCACTTTCCACCAAGGGTCGGAAAATGGCAACTCGGCATGCATACCGCTGTAGGCCGGATTCGGTGCCCAAACCAGGGTGCAGCCCGTGGGTATCCAGGGGCCGGTGTCGGGCGGGCATTCGCAATTGCCCTTTTCATCCCGACCCCACTTCGGATTTTGAACAATCGCGCTGATGTTGGACATGGTCAGCACGCCTTCCTCGATGCTGCAGGTGTAACTGTTGGTGACCGGGTCATATCGGGTTTGCGAAACGAATATCTGCTGAATGGTGCGGCGGGAATCAAAGCCATCGGCCTTGGCCACAAAGCTGACAAGGCGTTTGCCCGGTATGGCATTTTTGAAATTGGCATCCCACATCACCAGTACTGCGGCGCCCGCCGGGATGGAGGCAAAGTGGAAAGTTTTGGCGACTGGAACAATGCCTGGGTCGCCTGTGCTTTCCAGGTAAATGGTGACGTTGGTCAGCGCAGCACCCGACATGTTGGTGTAATGGCAAGCGATGCGCAGGTCATAAATGGCGTTGTCGAAAATACCGTCGGGCAACATGATGTTGGTGACAGGCTCAATGGCAAATGGACGGGTTAAAACCTGAAGTGGCGTGGCGCTCATGATTGCGCCTCCTTGTCGTGTGTTGCATGACCAACCAGCACGAAACCGAGTCCGCCCAGTATTTCGTCGCCAGCGCGCTCAACAATGTGAATGAATTGGTATTCGCCAGCGGCCAGGCTTTTTGCGCGAATGGCCACATGCAGACCAGCTGAAGTACATTTGGGTATGCGCATGTCCAGTTTGGTTTCCCCCACGGGGTCTTTCTCGCACAAGGTGCGTGGGTTTGTGCTCAGGCCCACCTCCACGGCTGCTTTTCGGGCTGGTTTCAAGCCGCGAAGCCCAAGGCTTAGCAGGGTTTTTTCATCCAGCTTGTCTCCCAGCTCCGCCGTGACGGTGATGGCCTTGTCCATGCGAGGCAAGGCAGACACCGTGAGCGCGAACAGGAACGCACGCATGGTATTTGCATTGAGCACGGTGAGATTTTTCTGTGCCACCTGCGGGTACACCGGGGGATTGAATGCATCGGGCAAAGGATTCGGCAAAGGGTGCCCGGGGTGATCAGCCACAGCAACGAGGCATTCGTGGCCCCCGTTGACGATGACAGGAAGCCAGGGGACAAGACACAGGGCGTCTTGTATGCCACCAGCCGGCACATCAGCAAAGGCAGAGCCTACAAATGTCGCATTGCTGCGTGTCACTTGAAGGGCCGGGTTGGCCCAGTAAAAGTCGATCCGTATGCCGTTGGCTGGGGTGGTGCCGTTGTTGGCCAGCTTGGCCCACAGGTAAGCAGGCTGCCCGGCCACGGGGCTTCCGGGCGAGGCGCCCGGGTCGTTGCCAGGAACAACCCAGATGTCGGGGCTTAAATACCAATGGGGTTCGCCGTCGCGAATGAGCAAATCAACAGCCATGAAATTCTCCTTGGAAAAGGAAACCTGGTGGGCTTCTGTTGACTTGTATTCTTTGGCTTGAGGTGGGTGGCCACCACCCCCTAAAATGCTCCCTGTTCCGTTCTGGATCTGGTTTTCTAAAATCAGGCACCCATCCAGGCCAATGCAATGGCGGTGAGCACGGTTGAAATGCCTGCGCTGTAAATGGTTTTGATTTTTCCTGTCATTTTGATGCTCTCCGGAATCATTTCATTGCACACCACAAAGGCCATGGCCCCCGCAGCAAAAGCCATGGAGGCGGGTGTGCCCATTGGCCAAGTCTCTGCGACAAGCACACCGATTGCAGCCCCCACAGGTTCCACCAGGCCGGTGGCCAAAGCGGCCAAAGCGGCTACTGCTTTGTGAATTCCAATGCTCCACAAGGCTGTGGCCACGATCAAGCCCTCGGGTATGTTTTGCATGCCGATGGACATGGCTGTGCCCGATGCACCGTTGATGTTACCCATGCTGGCGCCCACGGCAAAACCTTCAGGGACGTTGTGAAGTGCGATGGCTATGGTCATGAGCAAGGCCATTCGTGTGCGCTCGACACCCGCCATTTCAGCGCCTGCTACAGGGTGTTCGTGAGGCAGGGTTTGATCCAGAATGGTCATGACGCCATAGCCTGCTGCCGCAGACACCAGGGCCAACACCAAGGCACCGTCGGTTTGAATGGCGGGAAGAAACAGGGATACAGCGGCAGCGGCGGCCATCATGCCGCCCGCGATGGCGATGAACAGGCCCAAACCTTTGTCGTCAATTTTTTTCATGACCAAGAGGGCCATGCCACCCAAGCCGGTTGCCGCGCCTGCAATTGCAGACAATTTCACGGCCTGCAACTGGGCAGGAGTGGCCAGAATGTGCTGAATGGCACCCCACACAAGGGGCACACCTTCTGTAGCGAAGACCACCAAGCCCAAGCCCGTGATGAGGAGTCCCATTGCGGCACGGGCGACGCGTACTGTGTCAAGCGCGGGTTGGCCGGTGAGGTTGAATCCTGCGATTCTGGTCACTGTCTGCAAAGTCATGGTGGGCTCCTGTTTTTCAAATCACTTGAATACAGGCTGAATTTTCCCTTGTCTATTGATATTTGACCAACGGATTATTTCCATGGATTCAATCGATTTTTTCGATTGAATGTGGTGGCGCTGCATGGAAGTTCTATTTGCAGGTTCGAAAGCCGGACAACACGTCGTGGCGGTTGGGTTGGAAGTAGTTGCGGTACTTGGGATGAACCATTTCGGAAGATGTGGCCCAGCTCGCCCCCTTGAGCACCTTGCGGTCGTGAAACCAGGGCTTGGAGTAATCCACATAGGGGTGCGGTTCAAAACCTTCAAAGGGCAAAAAGGTGTCTGCGGTCCACTCCCACACCTGGCCCCAGTGCAGGTCGGGCTGAGTGTACGCGGCATACTCCCATTCCGCTTCGGTGGGCAAGCGGCGGCCAGCCCACTGGCAGTAGGCCTGCGCATCAAACCAGCTGATGTTTTCAGCGGCTGCATGCAAATTCAAAGGGCGTGGCTGACCAAAGCCGGTATTCATCCACACGCCATTCTCGAATGCAACAAATGGGGGCAGCGCATATTTGGTAGCCTTTGCGAATTCAAGATACTGTGCCCAAGCCACAGGCTGGGAATCAATTTCAAAGTCACCGATTTGAATGGTGTGCGCTGGCAATTCGTTGTCAAACGCAAAGCCACTGCCCTGCCAGCCCAACATCCATTCGGAGGCAGGTACTCGCAAATGAACAGAGGCCTTGTAGACCTGCGTGCCCGCGCGACGTGCGTGCTGTGGAAGCAAAGGAATACCCAGCAGCTTGGCCATGAATACCGCGGCCTCATTGTGCATTTGCTCATGCAGCAAGCTAAGGCGGAAAAAATACAGGAATTGGTCGGATTTTTCTGGTTGCTTTCGACAGAACTCATCCGCTTTTTCAAGCAGGGTCAAGGTGTCATTCAGGGCCGCTTGCAAGTAGCTGCGCGTGCCATGTAAATCGGGCAAACCAATTTCCCAGCGTGTGTCGTGGGCAATGGCGCTTGAATCCAATCTCGCGTCCGCATTGGGCAAACGCGATTCAGTGCGGGGATGCGCAGGATCGCAGGCCACCCCGGAATTCCACTGTGGGTTGCGAGCCAACCACCAGTCTTGAAACCAGGCCACGTGACACAACTCCCACAGCGGCGGATTCAATTCCGCGCGGCAGGGCACGCTGCAATTTTCGCCCAATGCAGCCACATAACTGCTCAGCAATCCCGACGTACGTTCGCGCGTGCGCAACAAGGCCTCTCGAAGAAATGCGGCACCGGCAGTGCGGGCGAGTTGGGCAGGGTTGGGTTGCTGATTCACTATTATTTGCTGCTATACAGATGGGTTAAGTGTACGACAGGTTTAAATGCTTAAACACCCAGTGTGCAGACCAAGCAGCAGGTCAACACCAATACTCCCGTTTGTTGAACCTGGCTACAACAACACCAGCTTGTAGATTTCCTGCCCATCGGGATATTCCTTGGTTTCCATCACTCGCCGCTCCAGGCGCAACAATTTTGTGAATTTGCTGCTGTTTTGTTGAATGATGTGCCCGGGGAATACGTTGCAATACAGGTCATCGGGTTCGCTGCACAAATGCTCCATGCGCACTGCGCCCACCACAGGGCTGCCTAACACCGAGATGTCTTTGGCGAAAGTTTCAATGTAGCCGGGGCCCACATCGATACCAATTCCAACACCCACGCCACGGGGCATGTTCTTGGTATTGCGGCGCAATTCCTCCACCACTGCGGCATTGAAGCGGTCGACCAGGTTTTTGGACAGCTTCAACACAATGTGCATGGTGTCGGCCAGGCTGTCGGGGGAGACCAACCAGAATGACAAAAACCCGTCACCAGTAAACTTGTCGAACCAGCCTCCCTGGCTGCGCACCAGGCCTTCGGCGTACTCAATGTAGCCACCTACAGTTTTTGCATACAGATCGAACCGAATGGCTTCTTTCATGAGCATGGTGGATTTTCGAATGTCCAGCGCCATGACCAACATGTCCAGCGATTGCTTGCTTGCGTTGGCCTGGCATACCTGTTCGTACAGATCAGGACCCATGCCGTGTGGCGCGTGGGTTTTCAGCAAATCTCCGAAACTTTTGATTTCGGACGGATCAGCAAGCGCATGTGTGGGGTTCATCAGCCTTGGCCAGAAAATTCAGATTGGGCTATTGGACCGCATCACAGCAGGGTTTGCCACGCACCCCCAAGCGAAAAGCCTGTTGACCTCCGTTCTGTGCTTTCAAATTCTCAGTACAGAATACTGTTCAATAATTTTTCCTGTTTTAATTGGTGAATACGATCAAGACACAGGCCTGAAATGAGCTCCCGTTACACTCACGCACCCGCAATTTCATTCAAGCAGCTCAGCTACCTTCTGGCCATTGCGGACACTTTGAACTTCACGCGCGCGGCTGAATTGTGCTTTGTCACTCAGTCGACCTTGTCGGGCGGCATAGCCGAACTGGAACGCACACTGGGTGTACAACTGGTTGAACGTGACCGGCAGTATGTTGCATTGACCCCTGTTGGCGAGGAGACCGCACGGCGCGCGCAAAGTATTTTGTCTGCCGGTAATGATCTCGTAGCCAGGGCCGAACTGGCCGCTGACCCGACGAGTGGGTATTTCAAGTTGGGCGTGATACCCACGATTGCGCCCTTTCTGCTGGGAAAAATCCTGATGCTGACTCGCCACACTTTCCCGGCTTTGCGGCTGAGTGTTCGTGAAAGCCAAACCCGTGTTTTACTGGATGAAGTGGAAAATGGGGAGCTTGATGCCGCCCTGATCGCATTGCCCTTCGAACTGGGAAAACTGCATGCTTTGACTCTATTTGACGAACAACTGCATTGGGTGGCCCACAAATCAGACCCGATCTTCAAGGGGAAAAAGCGCCCTTTGCCTGAAATTGATGGAAGCAAACTGCTGATGCTCGAGAGGGGGAATTGCCTGCGCGACCATGCCTTGGCAGCTTGCAACACACAAGCAGGGAGAGACATTGAACCAGGGGCGGATTTGGTGGAAGTGAGCAGCTTGAGCACGATGGTGCAATTGGTGAATTCGAGGCTGGGCACCGCGCTGTTGCCCGCAATGGCCATTCAGGGCGGTATTTTGAACGGTACCGAGGTGAAAGAAGTGGCGCTTGATACGCCCAACCCGGGGCGCACCATTGCCTTGGTGAGCAGGGGCAGCCACCCAAACCTGGAATTTATCAAAATTCAGATTTGCCCGATTCTAAGGAACAGCAAGCCGGTTTGACGATCATCAACTCAATCCACTTTGAGGCTCAAAGTTAAACTGGTATGATGAGTTGACCAGTGTAAAAAATTTCCAGTGAGACCTGCCACATCATGGATTCCATACAAAAAACCTCGATTTCCGAGCAAGTGTATTTGCAGCTTCGAAAGCAAATACTGAACCGCACATTGCCCACCGGTGCTGAGTTGCCATCGGAACGTGAACTGGCAGAAACCCTGGGAGTGAACCGGGGTGCGGTCCGAGAAGCAATCAAGCGCCTGCAACAGGCACGGTTGGTACGTGTTCGACATGGGGGTGCCACCCAGGTTGAAAACTTCGAGGAAGAAGGCGGGCTAGAGTTACTGCCCAGCCTGATGAGCACGACAAAAGGCCAGGTCAATCTGGAAGTGGCACTGGGCATTGTTGCGCTGCGCAAAGCGATTGCACCAGCAGTGGCCGCACATGCCGCCTTGCATGGTGGTGAGGCCTTGGCACAGCGGCTGCGAGCCATCGTCCACAAAATGCAAGCAACAACGGAACTGGAAACCTTGCAGCAATTGGCTTTTGAGTTCTGGGGGCACGTGGTTCAAGGCAGCGGGAACGTGGTGTTCAAACTGGCCTTCAATTCCATGAACCAGACTTACCTTGCAGCCTGGCACAGCCTGACCCAAGTGATGCAGGAAGAATTTCGCGATGTGGGCACCTTGGCCCAATTGGCAGAAGCAATTGGCGCGGGAGAATACCGCCGTTGCGAAGTACTGGCCCGGCAACACATTGAACTGGGCAGTCGGGCCTTGGCTGCTGTTTTCAATAAATCCAATTAACTGATTGAAACAAACCTGGACGGAGGCATGAGATGCTGGGAATTCCATTGGGGCTACTGACTGCCAATGCTGTGGAGTGGGCCATGCACCGCTACGTGCTGCACGGCTTGGGCAAAAAACGGGGCACATTCTGGGCGTTTCATTTCCATGAACACCACCGAGAGGTACGCCAGCACGGGTATTACGACCCAAACTACGAACGGTTTCCCTTGGGACTTCATGCCCAAGGCAAGGAAGCCTGGGCATTGATTGCCAGCGCAGTGGCGGTTGCCCCACTGTTTCCAATAGCCCCATTTTTTGTGGGTACCCTGTGGTACAGCAGTTTGAATTATTATCGGGTTCACAAAAAAAGCCACATGAACCCCGCGTGGGGGGAACAACGCGTGCCTTGGCATTACGACCACCACATGGGCAACACCCCTGGCGCCAACTGGTGTGTAACCCGCCCGTGGTTTGACTACATCATGGGGACCCGCGTTTTTACGGAAGGTGGTGCGCGAGAAACCAATGTATTGGGATTAAACAGGATACCGGCATGGCTTGCCCGCGCGCTGCCCAAACCGGAAACGCTGGGTACACTGGCACCCAAAACTGCACAAGGACGCGCAGCCTGAGCCTGTGCCATAATCGCCGCACACAACAAGGAGAATTGAATGGGCTTGCTGATATTGGTTGCTGGGTTGGCGCTGTTTTTGGGCATACACGCGGTGCGTATTCCGAATGATCAACGCCGCGCAGGCATGATTGCCCGGCTGGGCAAAAACAAATACAGGGGAATCTACACGGCAGTGTCCATAGTCGGCCTGGTGTTGGTCGTGTATGGCTACGGGCAGGCGCGCCTGGACCCGGTTTTCGTGTGGAGCCCGCCGGCGGCCATGCGTCACATTGCAGCCCTGTTGATGCTGTTCTCCATGATCCTGCTAGCGGCCTGCTATGTGCCCATGAACCACATCAAGGCCAGGCTTCAACACCCCATGACGCTTGCGGTCAAGGTGTGGGCCTTGGCGCACCTGTTGTCAAACGGAACACTGGCCGACATGCTACTGTTCGGCTCTTTCCTGGTGTGGGCCATTCTGCTGTTTAAAAGTGCTCGTAAAAGGGCGATTCCAATGGGGTTCTCGGGCGACGGTCCCACCAAGGTCGGCACAATGATGACTGTGGTGGTGGGCGTTCTGGCCTGGCTTGTTTTTGCAGCCTGGCTGCACGTACACCTGATTGGAATCACCCCTTTCAGTCGCTAAAAACTTACAGATACCAGAAGCACAACGCAGCGACCGCCGTGGGCCCCAAAGCCCCGGCAAGCAGCCCCCCGGCGGACACTGCTTCCCCGGGAAACTGGCCCTTCAACAGCGCCAAGCCTGCCGGATTTGGCGCGTTGGCGATTACAGTCAGGCCGCCACCAGCTACCGCACCCGCCACCAGGGCATAGCGGAAGCTTTCAGAGGTGCCTTCAATCAGTGAACCAAGGTAGGTCAGTGCCGCATTGTCAGTAATTGCAGTCAAAGCCATTGCGACGACGAACAACACACCGTCGTTCAGATCGCTGACCGCAGGTTGCAGCCACCATTGCTGCATGCCGCCCAATACCACAAGGCCCGCCAGGAAGAAGGCAACCAGCAAGCCTTCTTTCAACAAGAGGCGTGACTGGAACGAATTGTAGGCAGCCGTGAAACCCAGGAAGAACAGGAAGATCCCCATGAACACGGCTGGGTGGTGCGCGAACAGAACCACGGCACCCAAAAATGCCAGGTGAATCGCCATGGCCCACCAAGGCACTGGTGCCAGGGGTTGTCCGTCTTCACCCAGGGCTTCAGGCGTTTTAACTTCGGCACCCAGGTGCTTGGCGGCAAAGAAAATGAATACAGTGGCGTTGAGGAACACGCCAATTGCCGCTTTCCAGCCAAAATTGGCGAGCATGAACGGCGTATCCCAGCCCCAGGTACCAGCCACCATCAACACGGGTGGTGCCGCAAACGAAGTCAGCACACCACCAATTGAAATGTTGACGAACAACACGCCCAAGCCCCAATAACGAATGAAATTGGGCACTGCCTTGTTGAACAACACATCACGCAACAACAACGCTGCTAGCGTCATGGCGGCAGGTTCGGTAATCAGGCTACCCAGCAAGGGCACCATGAACAGGCCGAGCCAGGTAAAGGCCACACCTTTGTTCACCGGCATCAACCTGGCCAACCCCTCCACCAACAAGCGAGAAGCATCCAGCACTGGGCGGCTGGCGGCCACCACCATGATCACGAACACAAACAGTGGCTCGACATATTTGCGGGTGTCCACGTATTCAACTGCGGAATCCAGGTTCACGCTGAACGCCATGGCAATCACCAGGAACAGCGCCCAGATACCGAAGACCGCTTCGACTTCGCCCAGCAAATGAAACAGCCCGCTGTGATTTTTGCTGGTGTGAGCCAGGCGCTCGAAATAACTGGCCGAGAAGGTGTGAACAAGTGCGCCGGCAAAGAGAAAGGCGGCAATCCATTGAATGGTTGTTGCAGTCATGTCGGGTTCTTTTTTGTATGTTTGAAAGGACGCTGGCTGGGGCTTGCATGCCCAGAATTCAGCAGGGTTAATAGAAAGAGCCTATCACACCATTAAAGTTCCCTTATTTCACTATGTAAATGGAATTTCGTCGGAACAGCCCTTGACGCACGATGCGTCAGGTCACATTCATTTAAACACCGTCACATTTCGGGAAAATTTCCCTATGTGCGCATCGGTATCCATTCCTACACTCGCATGACTACTTATAAAGTTCGCGAGAGGAACGACATGCAAGCATTTCGATTTACAGCCGTGGCCGGTGCAGTGCTGGTGGCCATGGGATACACCACGATCAGCCACGCACAGGAGGCAGCATTGCCTGGCGTTGAGGTGTCGGGCAGCAGCATTCTGCCATCCAATATAGAGAATCTGCCCGGATCATCCAGCGTGCTGACACGGGCAGACCTTGACAAGCGCGAACCCTTTTCAATACTGGAAGTGGTGCGTGAAGTGCCAGGCCTGCACGTGGTGTCTGAAGATGCTGCAGGTACCCACTTGAACATTGGCCTGCGTGGCTTGAACCCCCGCCGCAGCTCGCGCACCTTGTTGCTGGAAGACGGCGCACCCACTGTATTTTTTGCACCGTATGGTGACCCCTCTGCCCACTATTCCACACCCCTGGAACGGATTGAACGTGTTGAAGTGTTGAAGGGCTCGGGCCAGATTCTGTATGGTCCGCAAACCCTGGGCGGGATGGTCAACTTCGTGACCAAGCCAGTACCCAAAGACGGCTTTGAAGGTTCGGCTAAACTGTCTGTTGGCAACCAAGGTTACCGTGGCGCTCACCTGAACATGGGCACAGGTTCAGAGCAAGGCGGCGTGATGATCGACCTGTTGAAGCGCCAGGGCGACGGCATTCGCGCGCAACACGAATTTGACGTGCAGGATGTCACCATCAAAGGGCAGTTGAACATCAACAGCCAGCACACATTGACGGCAAAGTACACACGCTTTGAAGAAGACTCACTGTTCAGTGAAACCGGCCAGACCGCAGCCGAGTACCTGGCCAATCCCTATTCCGTACCGGGCAGTGAAGGTGAACGGTACGTCATGGAACGTGACACTGTTCAACTGATTCATGGTTGGAAACTGGGTGAAACAGCAAAACTGACCACACAGGTCTATCACTCGAAGACAGACCGAACTTCTCGCCGGTCAAGAGAATTTGAATCTGCTTTCGACCCGGCAATCCCGGCAACATTTGGGCTAGGTGAACTGGAAACCGATGCCTTTGCAATTCGGCCGCGTGAGTATTCAGTGTTTGGGATCGAACCGAAACTGGAATTCACACACACTGCGTTCGGTTTACCCAGTGAAGCAATCATTGGAATGCGTTACCACACTGAAGACATCGACAGGAAGAAGTTTTTGCTGGACTCGGTCAATGGAAACGTGACGAACTTTGACGAACGCCTGCTGGCCGATGTTGAGGCGACTGCCTTTTTTGCACAGAACACATTCATCGCGGGCAACTGGACAGTGACACCTGGCCTGCGTCTTGAACGCATAGAACTGAACAAGACGCTGTTTATCGAAGATGCAGGCAACCCACTCAGGTTTGCCCAAGCCGACAGATTGCAAAGCAGTGAAACTGAAACATTGCCCGGCATCGGCTTCACTTGGAACGGACTGGACAACACCACTGTGTTTGGTGGAATTCACAAAGGGTTTGCGCCACCGCGACCCGATCGGGACGTGGACAACAATATTCTCCAACGTGTCACGCCAGAACTGGCGACAGTCACGGAATTGGGTCTGCGCAGGAATGTCAAGGCAGGTGCAGTTGAAGCAACCTTGTTCAACATGGACATCAAGGACATCGTGGTCCAGTCGGGCGGTGTGTTCCGCAACGAAGGCGAGGCACAGCATACAGGCCTCGAATTGGGCGGCAAGCTGAATCTGGGCCAATTGTTCGGCGAAAAGGCCAATCCCTTCTTTGTCAGCATGGCCTACACCAACCTGTTCACTGCCAAATTCAAGAATTCTGGCGTGGTTGGGGGCGAGGGCGAAGATGGTTACGGCGCATACCAGGCAGGCAACCGCTTGCCTTACGCGCCCAAACAAACCTTGGCACTGAACCTTTCTTATGAAACGCAACAGTGGAACGCACGGCTGGGCGCCACCCATGTGAGCAAGCAGTTTGCCAACACCGACAACTTCAGTGGCACAAACCCTCAAGGCTTTTGCCCGAACGGAGATGATCCAGCCAATGACCTGTTCTGCGGCCTGGCTGGTGAAGTTGAAGCAGTCACCTTGTTGAACGCATCAGTCAGTTTTCAGCCAGCTGGTAGCAAGGTGGGCTACTTCCTGAATGCGGAGAACCTGACGGACAAGCAGTATATTTCCGCACGAACCAATGGCATTCAGCCTGGCCGGCAACGGCAGGTTGTGGCGGGAATCAATGTGAGGTTCTGACTGAAGCGCATGCGCTTTGCTGGTTTGCGAGGCGCGTGCCCTTCTGTAGTTTGATCAGGCGCACGCCCTTCTTAGTTTGCAAGGCGCATGCCCCCTTCCGCCAGAAAGCCTGACATCCCCCTTGTTGCTGAATTCCACGACCTAAGCGCCTCCGCTAAAAAGCGGGCGGGCTGCGCTTTCGGCTTCCAGCCGAACGGACGAGGAACTCAACACAAGGGCAGGCTTTCTTGAATGGCGGTGCGAGGGCAATGCTGCCTTTGCAAACTTGAAGGGGCCACGCCTGTGGCTTGCGACTTGCGGCGTTCATTAAATCGCCTGCTTTTCTACGGAGCAAGTTCGCAGCCTGTGCGGTGTTCGTTTGCTGCATCATCTTGCCGATTCGGAGCAAGGCTTCCCGGCTGATTCGCGGCGCGGGGCGATTGCGCAAGCAATCGATGCGAAGACGCCATTGCGTTTCGCATTCCCCAAGCAAGAATCAACAAGACGGGAAATAAGCCTTGTCCAAGGCAAGATGAGCGGTAACGAACACCGAAGAAGGCAAGCGCAACGAAACGCCGGAATGACAGGCGGGATGGGGAGCAACGAACACCGAACAAGGCTAGCGCGGCGAAACACCGCAGCCAAGGCAAAGCTAGCGGCCAACAGGCCTCTTGGCGAGTTTGCGCTGCAAGGTGCGGCGGTGCATATTCAACGCCCTGGCTGTGGCAGATACATTGCCATCGTTTTCGTTGAGGACACGCTGAATGTGTTCCCACTCCAACCGTGACACCGACATAGGCTGAAATTCCGCAGAATCCTGTTCAACAAATCCAGAATCGGCCACATCCTCATCCAGCGCACGCAAAATCGCTGTGCTGTCCGCAGGTTTGGCCAGGTAATTGTCTGCTCCCAATTTGATGGCTTGTACTGTTGTGGCAATGCTTGCATAGCCAGTCAATACGAGCAAACTGGCTTGAGGCTGCAGAGCGCGCAATTGGGTGATCAGTTGCAAGCCAGACTGTTCGCCAAGATTCAGATCCAGCGTAATGTCCGTGAATGCGCGCTGGCTGGCAGCGAGCAAGGCCTGCTCACGGTTCAAGGCCACACAGGTCTGAAGCTGTTTTCGTTCCATGGAGTTTGCCAGAGTGCTGGCAAAGGCTTCGTCGTCATCGACGATCAGGATTGATCTGTTCATGCGGGCAGGACCGGCAAACTCAAACTTGCGCAAACACCGGGGTTCAGGTTTCGCAGGCTCAACTTGCCGCCTTCACGTTCAAGCAGATTCGACAACAGAAATAAACCCATGCCTTGCCCATTGGCTTGAAACAGTTGCTGCCCAATTTTTGGCAACAATTCAGGATCAATACCGCCACCCGAATCGTTCACGAAAAGTGTCATGCAATTGTTGTCACACTGCATGCCCACCTGCAACGGTGCCTGGACACCCGCTCTTTGCTGACTTTGTGCGGCATTGTCCAGCAGGGTGGCCAAGCCCAATTCCAGCAGTTCTTTTCTAACCTTGAACTCACCCGCAATTGAAGCCAGGCTAGGCATCAAACGGACTTCGTGCTGGGGATTGCGTGTGCGCCAAGTGGACAAGGTGCGCTCAAACCACTCACTGGGCTTGATCAGTTGGGCGTCGGCAATGTGGCGGGGGTCGACTTCGATTTGGGCACGCAACTGGCTCAATGTGTCGGTGATGGATTTCACCTGGGCGCTGAGAATAGCCATTTCCTTTGAATGAGCCTGCATGGCGGGCTCCTGCTGCCAATCTGACACGATGGTTGAAATGGTCGAAACTGGCGTGCCCAATTGGTGCGCAATGGAGGCAGCCTGATTGCCCAGGGCAGCGAGCCTGGCCTCGCTGGTCAATCGGTTTTGGGCAAGCCCCAAGGCCTGATCACGGTTGCGGATTGACGAACTCAAGCGCGCCACAAAGCCAACAAGAATCAACACACTGACCATGAAGTTCACCCACATGCCCACAAGGTGAAAATGCACACCATCGTCCGGATTGGACAAAACCAGTGGCAGGTAATTGGTCATCAACACGGTGTAAGCCAGCACACTGAATATGGCCAGAAGCGCGACCTGCGCCCAGGGCAACAAGGCTGCAGCCAGGCCCAAAAGGGGCAAATAAAGCGACACGAACGGATTGGTCACCCCGCCAGTGAAATAAAGCACGAAACTGAATGTAGCAAGGTCTGCAAACAGTTGTGCGGCCACTTCAAAACTACCGACCGGCTGCCCTTTGCTCAATCGAATAAAAGTCAGCGCATTCAGCAAAGCCAAAGCACCCAGGATGGTCATCAGGGTCAGCCATGGCAGGGAGACTTTCAGCAGCAAACCCACCACGGCAAGCAGCATGATCTGCGCGCACAAGGCCAGCGTGCGCATCCAGAGCACGGTCACCATCTGCTGGCGCCGCACGGACGGTGCTGTTTGATCCATCAGGCCATTGGCCCATGCTGAAGCATGCAGGCCCTGTGAATTGGCTTGGGGCTGTACACCTTGATCAGGAATTGATGTTGATTTCATGTGTGTATTTTATGTCGCTTCTCATTTGGCTGCCGGGAAACGGTGTGGCCTGAAGACGGCTGCGACAATATGCCGCATTCACTGACATGGTACTCAGGGGTATAAGTCCAAGTCGACATTAATTTATACACAAATAATTTCCCATGATGCCAATCCGCCCACCTCACGCCCTTCGCCTTGTTCCTGCAGCTTTGTTGTTTGCCCTTGCACAAGGTCACGTTCACGCTCAGGCCAATCTGGCCGATGTGGAAGTCAAGGCTCAACGTGAAGCGCTAAGCGCAGCCAATGTGCGCGTCGCCACTGAAAAACTGGAACAGATTCCCGGTGGTGCCGCGGTGGTGGATGCAAAAACATTTGAGGCCGGCAAGGCAGTGACCATCAAAGACATGCTGGATTTCACACCTGGTGTGTTTTCTCAAAGCCGGGTGAATGAGGAATCGCGCTTGAGCATTCGCGGATCAGGCCTGTCTCGTACATTTCACATGCGCGGCATTCGCCTGCTGCAGGACGGCATTCCGATCAACCTGGCCGATGGTGGCTCCGACTTCCAGGACATTGATCCGCTGGCCCTCCAACATGTTGAGGTTTACAAGGGTGCCAACGCGCTGCAATACGGCGCGGCCAGTCTGGGTGGTGCAATCAACTTCGTGACCCCCACCGGCTACACCACGCCCAACAGCGTGGTTCGTGTGGATGCGGGCAGCAATGAATTTGCACGGGCACAGTTTAAAACCGGCGATGTGGTGGGCGACTGGGATTATTTTGCGTCGATCTCCCAATTGCGCTCCGATGGATTCCGCCAGTTCAGCGGCCAGAAAAATAGCCGCTTGAATGCCAATGTGGGCCTGAAAATCAGCCCCCAGCTTGAAACCCGTTTTTACTTGATTCATGGCGACATGAATCAGGAACTGCCGGGCAACCTGACCAAGGCACAGATGCAGGCTGATCCGGCGCAGGCGAATACCACATCCTCCTCAAATAACTCTCAGCGCGACTTTTTGATAACTCGAGTCGCAAACAAAACCACGTGGATATCTGCAAATGGTACCGAGTACAACTTTGGTCTGTATGCAGTAAACAAAAATCTTTATCACCCCCTCACATTTCCCACAAGCTCTGGTCAGAGAGCGCTCATTGACCAACAAAATCGAGATATCGGCCTTTTTGGCAATCGGATTGCTCAAGGTGAATTGTTTGGCTACAGACACGATACAACTGTTGGATACAACTACGTCAAAGGTGTAACTGAAAACAGAACCTTTGATCACACCAGAGGGATCAGAACTCGACTTGATGCATATGATGACCAGAAGGCGAGAAACATTGAACTTTACGGTGAAAGTCGCTTGCACACCACCGATACATTTCAGCTAATCTCTGGCTTGCAATGGACCCATTCCAAACGCACTTCTGATGATCAAATTGTAGGTCCAGGTAACGGAGATGCCAGCTACGAGCGTCGCTATGCTCAATTCAGCCCAAAGGTGGGTGTACTGTGGAAAGCAGCTGAAAACGTTCAAATCTACAGTAACCTGAGTCGCGCGTTTGAACCTCCAACATTTTCCGAAACTAGCCCTGTGCGCGCTTTGGAGGCACAAGAGTCCACTACATTTGAAGTCGGTTCGCGCGGCAACCTGAATGACATTCGTTGGGATATCAGTGTTTACAACAGCCGACTGAATAACGAGTTTGTAACCTATCAGTTGCCGGCCATGCAACCCGCCATTTTGAATGCCGACAACACACGCCACCAGGGCGTTGAAATTGGATTGACTGGTCCTTTTGCAAAAAATGCACTGTCGCAAGGTGACAAGCTGGACTGGACACTGGCCTACACATTCGGTCGCTTCCGCTTCGACAATGACAGCGTGTACGGTAATGCTGCCATTCCCGGCATTCCTGAAGAGTACGTTCGCGCAAAACTCGATTACACGCACCCCAAGGGCTGGACCGTTTCCCCAAATCTGGAATACGTGCCACAGGGTTATTTCGTGGATCTGAGAAACACCTTCGCCAGCGACCCATACCTGCTAGTGGGGCTGAGTGCCTCTTACAAAGCGAGTGAGACACTTCGCTTCTTTGTGGATGGAAGAAACTTGACTGACAAAAATTATGCTGCGACAACTGGTGTGGTCATTAACGCTGGTGGAGCAGATGTCGCCCAATTTGCTCCGGGGGAAGGCCGTAGCGTGTTTGCAGGCGTGGAAGTGAAGTGGTAAAGCCTTGAGCGGTGTTCGGTTGCTGCATTATCTTGCCGATTCAGAACAAGGCTTCCCGGCTGATTCGCAGCGCGGGGCGATTGCGCAAGCAGTCGATGCGAAGACGCTATTGCGTTTCGCATGCCCCAAGCAAGAATCAACAAGACGGGAAATCAGCCTTGTCCAAGGCTAGATGAGCAGCGACGATCACCGAACAAAGTCTGCGCAACGAAAGTCTTGGTCACGACTAGATGAGCAGCAACAAACACCAGGCAAGGACCGCGCATCCAACGCGCGGCAAACTCAGCGAAATTTGCTTCGCAAGCCAAACCCCGCCATCAATACGATCGACAGTATTACAAAGACCGCCATCGCAATGTTCTGAATTTCCCTGCCCAGCGGGAACATGAAGTTCCACTTGTGCAGCATGCTGAAACTCCATGTTTCAGGTTTGGCAGAATTTAAGGCCTTGTCGGCCATGACACCTGTGGCGGTATCAATAAAAATACTGGCATTCAACGGCTGTCCGTATTCAAACTTCCACACCGGCAAACGCTTGTTTCTGAAATCGTAGTCGGGACCAAAGCGTGTCACAAGCGTCGCATTCTGAATGTCTTCTCGAGGCAGGCCGGTGTGGTGTGTGGCCAATTGAAAGGCCAGCTCGCGATCGCCTTCTGACCACACCTGTCCGTTGACCGCATTCACATACAACGCAGGTCCGGTGGGTTGCACACCGTCAAATCGCGCATTGCGAATGGCCTTGTCGCCTTCGGGCAGCTTGCCTTTGGCAACAGGAAGCGCCAAGCGATAAAACGTGTCGCCCGATTGATTGGCCACCAGTGACACACCAACCACAGTCAGATTTTCAGTCAATGCAGCCCACTCGGCATTCACGGGAAACTGCAATTTAGACATGTCCATCGGCTTGCCCAGAGTCAGGTGCGAAGTATCACTGGGCCAGCCGTGCTGAATCAGGTGATAAAAACCACTGAAAGAAAACATGAAGACGGGCAACACCAGCACATACCCTGCAATACGATGCCACCCTTTGACGCCCGCAGCGCGCACCTTGCGGCGAATCAGGATCAACATGGACAGGCCGGTCAAGCTCATCAGTACCAAGGCACCAACCAACACTGCCATTAACAGCACGCGTGGGGTTTCGGCAGATTGTGGCATCCAGCCCCAAGTGTGAAACCATTGAAACCCGGTCTGAACCCAATCTTTGGTGAGGTTAGACACGCCCGCCAGTGAGGCTGTTTCGGTATACACCAATGCATTCAGGCCATCGGTCCGATCAAAAGACACCCGGTATACAGGTAACAGACGGTTCACCGGGTGATAATCAGCTGAGAACTGGTCAATCCACTCGACAGAAGCGATGTTTTCATAAGGCAGGTTCATGTAGTGCCGGGCCAAAAAGGCGGCATACACCTTGTCATGGTTGGGCAGCTCAGCCCCTGTTCTCAGGTCGAAATACCGGCGGGGCTTGCCCTGCTCTTGGGTTACCTGAAGCAAGTTATCGGCCTCACCCACCACCACCTTCACAGCTACCGCTTTCTCGATCCCTGCTTTGGCCAGAATGTCCGCGAATGGCTGTGCAGCAGACAAATTCAATGCCCGTTGCGGTGGGGCGAACACTGCAGGTTGCACACCAAACAACGTCAACCAGGAATGCAGCAAACCCGAACCGCCCCACAACAACAAGGCCGTAAAACCGAGCCAAGCCAAGCGGCGGTGCCACTTCAGCATACGAACCTTGAACTGGGTAGGGGCTGACTTATTGGATGACGACGACATGATTGAGAAAACCGGAAAAAACAATGTGCGATTGTGGCGCATGTCAACGCGGATAGGCTGCGACATTTCGTCGCAGGGCTGACTGCGCCTGCGAGGTGTTCGTTTGCTGCATTATCTTGCCGATTCAGGGCAAGATGAGAAACAACGAACACCTCACAGGCTTGCTCAACGACACACCGCAGCAAAAGGCGGGATCAGCGGCAACGAACATCGAACTAGGTCTGCACAACTCAAAGCGGCGTGAAAGGACATAGCCCATCCGAAAGATTGAACCATTATCCGCCCTGCGTTACAGTGATCCATCCCCAATTTGAAGCCCATCGAGTCTCATGCTGAATTTCAACGTTCGGGCAAGCTTCACAAGCCGCCTGATTGCCGGAAGTCTGATCGCCCTGTTCCTGCTGTCCATTCCAGTGGCCATCACCGCACACTGGGTTTTGCGCAACAGCACCATTGACAAGGCGGGGGCCAATGCACTGGCTCAGACTGAACAAATCGCCCAATCTGTGAATCGGCATTTGAAGGATCACCTGCGCGACCTGATCTACACGAGCAAAATTGAACAGTCTTTTGGCAATTTCTCTGCCGAGCAACAAACTGCCCTGCTGCAAATCATGCGGGACAACACCCCTGGTTACCTGTGGATCGGTGTGGCTGCCCCAGATGGCACGGTGTTGGCCGCGCTGGATGACCTTCTCGTAGGCAAGAGTGTTGCTGCACGCCCTTGGTTCAAACAAGGTCTAATTTCCCCTGCCATCATGGACGTACACGAGGCCGCCTTGCTCGCTGCTTTGTTGCCAGCCCGGGCCGAAGAGAAGTACCAGTTCATCGATTTCACCACCCCCCTGAAAAACCAGCGTGATGAAATCATCGGCGTGATCGGCATTCACCTGGACTGGAAATACTTCATTTCTGAAATCGAGCAAGATGTCTTCAACACCATCAACCCTTCCGCACCCACCGTCATTCTTGCCAAAGACGGCACCCTGAGAATGGGCAACCGCCTGGAACTGGCGGACCTTCAGGACAGCACCGCATGGACAGCCATGCAGGGCTTTCAACAGGCAGTGAGCGGCCAAAGCAACTGGTCCATCGAAACCCTGAGCGATGGGGAAAGCTACCTGATCGCCTTTGCACCCAATAAAAGCGCAGAAACAGACAGCCTGGGTTGGGTGTCCGCCACCCTGACACCCCTGGACGCAGTGTCTTCCCCGATTTCTACCGCCTTGATGGGCGCAATTCTCGCCTTGATCATCGGCACCGTGGCCACGCTGGTACTGGTACTGGCCTTGGGCCGCAGTCTGTCAGCCAAGGCCACTGCCTACCTGGAACTGGTGCGCAAAAATGACGAGAAATCACTGGCCCGTTATCTCAACGAACTGCCAACGGAATTGCAACCCATTGCCCGGGACATTTTGGACCTGACTCGCGGGCTGACCGAGAAAAGCCAGTCGCTGGAAAAAGCGCTGAGGTCCACCAAGGAAAGCTACTGGATTGTGGAAGCATTGATTGTGCAAGCCCCTGTTCCAATCGCCATGTTCGACACCGAGATGAACTACGTGGCGGCCTCGTCACGGTGGGCACAAACCTTCACGCGCACACCTGGCAGCCTGGTGGGGAAAAATCACTACGATGTGGTGGCGAACCTGCACGAGCGCTGGCGCCAAGCCCACCAGGCAGGCTTGGCGGGCGAAAGCATTTCAGCAACCTCCGACCCGTGGACCAGCCCCGAAGGAGACACCATCTGGCTGGACTGGGCCATTGAGCCCTGGCTCAAGCCCGACGGTCAACGTGGCGGTATTATCGTGATGTGTAAAGATGTCACGGAAGAAAGGCAGGTGCGCGACAGCCTCGCCGAGAGCGAGGAACGTTTCAAACTGGCGATGGAAGGCTCGCACGACGGTCTTTGGGACTGGGACATTCACACCAACAAAGTGTATTTTTCCCCGAGCTGGAAGCGCCTTCTGGGCTATGAGGACCACGAACTGGACAACTGTTTCAGTACTTGGGAACGGCTAACCGCACCCGATGACCTGGAAATGACCAAAAACCGGCTCACCGAGGCGCTCCAGGATTCAGGCAAAAAGTCTTATGAAGCCGAATTCAGAATGCGCCACAAAAGCGGACACTGGGTCAATATCCTGTCCAAAGCCCTGATTGTTCGTGACCTATTGGGAGAGCCTACCCGCGTGGTCGGTACGCATTTGGACCGCACTGTTCAACTGGCGCTGGAAAGCCAACTCCGCGAAGCAGACATTGCCGCCAAGGCGGAAAAGGATGCGAATGCAGAAAAAAGCCGCTTCCTGGCCACCATGAGCCATGAAATTCGCACGCCATTGAATGGTATTTTGGGCTTCTCCCGTTTGCTCGAAGCAGACCTGCCTGGAGGCGAGCTCAAAGAACAAGCAGGGTATCTGGTTCAATCGTCGGAAACCCTGTCCACCATCCTGAACGATATTCTGGATTTCTCCAAGCTGGAATCCGGAATGGTCACCCTGACAGAGTCGCCTTTCGTGATGGATCAGTTACTCAAGGGCAGCTCGGAACTGTCGCGCTTGAGTTGCGAATCCAAAGGGGTGGCCTTTGAAATTGAAAACACTTTGGGTGAGCATCAAATTTATCGTGGCGACATAGGCCGCCTGCGGCAGATCATTCAAAATCTGCTTTCCAATGCGATCAAGTTCACTTCGCACGGCAAAGTAACATTAAAAGTAGCTAAAACTCCGACAAGTAATGAACATGACCGATTGACGCTTGAAGTGATTGACACAGGCCTGGGCATACCGGCTGACAAACTCAGCCAGTTGTTCAAACCTTTCTCACAGGTTCACATTGACCGCGACAACCGCTTCGGCGGCACGGGGCTTGGCTTGTCGATTGTCAAAAGCCTGGTCTCAGCCATGGGCGGTGAAATTCACCTGCAGTCCGAGACAGGAAAGGGCACACGAGTGACATTTTCAGTCGAACTGAAGCGGGAAACCGCACTCAAGGAACACAGTGAAGAGCGCATCTTGCCCTCACGCGCACTCCACGTGCTGGTCGCGGACGACACGCCACTGAACATCAAACTGCTCGAGGTCTTTCTGAAAAAGGACGGTCACACTGTGGAAATTGCCCGAGACGGGCAACAAGCCCTGGAAAAAGCCAAAAATGAGGTTTTCGACTTCATTTTGCTCGATATCGACATGCCGAAACTGTCGGGTTATGAGGTCGCTGTGGAAATCCGCAATACCCCTGGCCCCAATCAACAGTGTGAAATGGCGGCCTTGACAGGGTATGCTTTCGACAGCGACATTCACAAAGCGGAATCCGTGGGTTTCAACTTCCATTTTGCCAAGCCAATCCAGTTCAATCTGTTGTTAAATCGCTTGGCAATAAGCAGTCAGAATACGAAATGACCACCCACAATGCGAAATGTGGTGCAAAATAGCGGCCTGTTGATCTCTTGATTCAAAAGTGGAGTTTTCTATGGAATTACTGATGGATCCAAACGTCTGGATCGCCTTTGCGATTTTGACGGCCTTGGAAATTGTGCTCGGCATTGACAACATCGTGTTCATCACGGTGTTGGTATCCAAACTGCCTGCAGACATTCGCGACCGCGTGCGCCAATTTGGCCTGATGTTCGCCATGATTACCCGCGTGGGCCTGCTGTTCTCGCTGTCCTGGATCATCGGTCTGACCGAACCACTGTTTGAAGTGATGGGGGCCTCAATCACCGGCAGGGACCTTGTGTTGTTCTTCGGTGGTCTGTTCCTTCTGTACAAAGCTTCCAAGGAAATCTACGAAGAAGTTGAAGCACCTCAGAAACACGAGGAAGAACTGGCCTTGGGCGCTGCCGCGCAGCAGACCGGCAAGAAACTGTTTATTTATTCCATTATCCAAATCGGTATTCTGGACATCGTGTTCAGCCTTGACTCCGTCATTACAGCTGTAGGTATGGCGGATGACATCGAAGTCATGATTGCCGCCGTGATGGTTGCAGTGGGCGTGATGATGGTGTTTGCCAAATCGATCGGCGAATTCGTGGAAGCCCACACCTCCGTCAAGGTACTGGCCCTGGCCTTCCTGATGATGGTTGGTATGCTGCTGATTGCAGAAAGCTTCGGCCAGCACGTGCCCAAAGCCTACCTGTACAGCGCCATGGGCTTTTCACTGCTGGTTGAGTTGCTCAACCTGCGCTCGAAGGCCAAACGCCAGCGTTTGCTGGACGAGGCAGCACAAGCCAAAGCCTGATTTTTCAGGTTGTTGTGAAATGCAAAAAAGCCAGTGTAGACTGGCTTTTTTGCTTTCTTGCAGTTCATCGAGGTTGTCCCCATGTCGTACCGCGTCTTCCGGCTGTTTCTTCCAGTTGCCCTGCTGCTACTTTCATTTTCTGGCATACCGAAAGCAGCGCAAGCCGAGAACAACCCCTGGCAAGTCTGGCAGCAAGCTGGTGTACACGCCATCATGCGGCACGCCACCGCCCCAGGCTTTGGCGACCCTGAAAACTTCAAACTGGGCCAATGCAATACCCAGCGCAATTTGAATGCTCAAGGGCTTGCCGAAGCCAAAGCATTGGGCAAACAGATTCAGGCCAATGGCATTTCGCCCAGCCGCATTTTTTCCAGCCAGTGGTGCCGTTGCCAAGACACTGCCCGGGCCTTGAACCTTGGGCTCGTGAATGATCTCCCCGCCCTGAATTCGTTTTTTGAAGAGCGGGGCAAAAGCAGCGAGCAAACCACCGCCCTGAAGGCACACATTGCCCAGTTGGCACCCGGCGACAAAGTGATCTATGTCACACACCAGGTCAACACCACCGCACTGACCGGGATTTACCCGGCATCGGGCGAAGTCATTTTGTTCAGGATGAACGCTGACCAAAACATCGAAGTGGTAGGGCGCATCAAACCCTGAGCTTAACCAAGTGGTCTGGCTGACTGCCTGGCCCGGGTTACCAGCACGATGCCCAGCACCACCGGCACAATGCCCAGAAAGTCAGCCCAGTTCAAAGGCTCATTCAACAGCCATGCGCCGGCCAGCAACCCCAAGGGGGGCGTCAGGAAGAACCACACACTGGCAGCACTGGCACTGCCTTGCTCCAACAAATTGAACCACAGCTGATACCCGGTGATGGACACCACGAGCACCAGCCAGGCAAATGCACCCAAAAACGACGGGGTCAAGGCCATGGCTGAGGGGTCTTCCGACCACAAGGCCACCGGCAGCAACAATACCCCACTGATCAGGATTTGAAAGCCAGTGCCAGTCACCACATCGGTTCTTACCGGCCACTTCTTGTACAACACGGTACCGAAAGCCAGGGTGAACAAAGCCGCCAACACCAGCAAAAAACCCTCCAGCGTATCAGTGCTTGAGCCCATTCGATTTCGCACAATGTAGGCCACACCCAGGAAACCCAAAGCCAAACCCAGCAGCTTTTGGCGGGTCAGGGGTTCACGCAGCAAGAAAGCGGACAACACAGCCACCACAATCGGGTTGGCGCTGATCAAGATGGTGGACAAGCCCGAGGACAAACTGCCCATGCCTGTCCAGCTCAAACCCAGGTACAAGGCATGATTGAGCAAACCCAAGGTTCCAAGCACTGCCAATTCCTGCAGACGCATGGCACGCAAGCTGCCACGCCAATAGGCCCAAGCCAGCATCAATGCGCCGGCCACGAGAAAACGCGATGCGAGAAACAACAGGGGCGGGCTGTCCATCAAACCGATTTTTGCAGCCGGGAAGGCACTGGTCCAGATCAACACAAAGGGAAAAGCGAGGCTGGCATTGCGCAACAGGGGGGATTGATTCATGTCAACACAACTTGAATGGCGTGCCACATTGTAATCAAGTCAGTGACATCACAGTGCGTTGTTTTTTCAGCTTGGTTTCAGGTGGGCTCACTACACTGGGGACCGTTGATACACACACTGGAGCTTAAAAAATGAAAAACACATGGATCAAAACCCTATCTGCCTTGGCCATTGCAGCTGCCATTCCCTTTGCTGCCCATGCCGACAGCGACCACCGCAGCAACGGCCAGCGCGATGCAGAAATCGTCAAAGCTTTCAGCCTGATCTCCGCTGAACAGGCCCGTGAAATCGCCTTGAAAGAATTCCCTGGCGTGGTCACCGAACTGGAACTCGATGACCGCGATTATGGCAAGGGCTGGAAATGGGAAGTGGAAGTGGTGAATGCCGACGGCAAGGAAGTGGAAGTGGACCTGGATGCAAAAACCGGCAAAGTTCTGAAAGTGGACAAAGACTGGTTCTAAAGCAGCACACCGGGCTTGAAGTGCACACTCACTTCAAGCCCGGGACCCTGTTTGTTTACCCTTCCGGCCAAGCGGCCTGGCGATCTGAATTCAAGCCGAGCCTCGTAGGTGCCTGCAATGTCCTGTGCAATGGCAAGGCCAAGCCCACTTCCCGGCGTGGATTCATCGGCACGAAACCCGCGCTGGGTCAATTCAGCCACGGCTTCAGCCGTACAACCTGGGCCATCATCCACTACGGCCAGGGTATTGCCTTCCATCACAATCCACACCTCGCTGTGGGCCCATTTGGACGCGTTGTCCAACAAATTGCCAAACAACTCAAACAGGTCTTCCCGATCGCCAAGCAGCCTGACACCTTCCGGTACCTGCACAACAAATTGAAGTGATTTGTCCCGGTACAGGGCCCGACAACTGTTCACCAAGGCATCCAGAATTTCACGCAGGTCCACGCGCTGACCTGGCCGCAAATCACCCACCACGCGCACACGGGCTGTTTCGCGATCAATCAGGCGGGCCACTTCCTGGTTCAGGGTTTGTACTTCGCGGGCAAAGCCGGCTGTACCTGCCTCATCGCCCTCACTCAACTGGGACAAACGCGCCAGGCGGGTTTTCAAGGCATGCGCCAGGTTGCCCATGCCTTCACGTGAACGTTTCAGGCGCTGGTCGATGGCAGTCAACAGGCGGTTCAACTCGTTCACCAAAGGCTTGATTTCATCCGGTCCGCGAAATTCAAGCTGGCCAATCTCGCCTTGCTGCAAACGCACCAATGCCGACTGCACATCGTTCAGCGGCTTGAGCGTGTTGAGCACAATCCAGCGTTGAATAAGCACCAATGCCAACAGGAACAGGGCTGAAAAGCCGGCATTGGCCAATTTGTAATCGGACAGGTTGTTCAGCAGTGGCGTGATGTCTCGGGCCATGGCAATGGTGAACTGTTGCCGGTCTTTCTGGTAAGTGCGGGCGTGCACCAGCAAACGCTGGCCGTCCGGGCCGGCCTGTCGGGTGGCCAAGGCCAACTCGTTGCTAGGGGCGGGCACAGTGAAATCAGCCCCCCACAGGGAACGGGAATAGCGCACCTCGTTCAGGTGCTGCAAGGCAAAGTAACTACCGGAATAGGGTTGCTGATAAGCAGGTGCAAGGCGGGTATTGTCCAATGCCAATTGGCCAGCAGCGTCAAACTCCACACCAGCCAGCAACACCTCGCTGTCCTGTTGAAGCTGGTCCAGAAAATGATTTTCCAGCAAGCGTTCAATGGCCTGGGAAGACAGCCACCACTGGGCCAGCAGCAGCACCAGCAGACTGAGAATCAAGCCAAAAGACAGCCGGTTGCGCAGCGAATTCAAGGCGCGGGCTCAGCAAACACGTAACCTTGCCCCTTGCGGGTTTGTATCCACTGTGGGCCAATTTTCTTGCGCAGGCGGTTCACGTACACCTCCATCACATTGCTGTCCTTGTCGGCATCGTACTCATACACATGCTCGGTCAAGCGGGTTTTGCTCAAAGGCTGGCCAGCGTGCAGCATGAAATAGCGCAGCAAGCGGAACTCTGTGGCGGTCAGTTGTTGCGGCGGGTCGCTTTGCACCCGTACAGTTTGCTGGGTTTCGTCCAGTACCAGGCCCTTGGCATTCAATGTGTCAGGCGCGTTGCCAATGGATCGCTTTAAAACAGCGCTGATGCGGGCCAACAGTTCTTCAGTCTGAAAAGGCTTGGGCACATAATCGTCCGCCCCGGCATTGAAGCCTTCCACCTTTTCCTGCCAGGTGCCCCGCGCGGTCAGTAAAATCACCGGCAATTTCAAACCCTCAGCCCGCCATGCTTTCAACACGTCCAGGCCAGGCTTGCCGGGCAAGCCCAAATCAAGCACCACCAGGTCATAAGGTTCTATACTGCCCTGCGCCTGTGCCTCTCGACCGTCTTGCACCCAGTCGGCGGCATAACCGGCCTTGCCCAACTGTTTGTGCAGTTGTGCGCCAAGTACCGGGTCGTCTTCCACCAACAACAATCGCATGGCCTTCAGTCGTCCTGTTCCAGTTCAATCAAGCGGCCTGTTCTGGCATCCAGCTTCATTTCCCAGACCCGGCCTCGAGCGTCCAGCAATTCTATTTCATAAATCAGGCGACCGTTGTCATCATCCAGATCGGTATCGAGGATGCGGCCTTGTTTCACCGCGCGCGCGTGGTTGTAGATCTGGTCAAGCGAAAGAATTTCTCCACTGCGTTGCAATCGGCGAATGCGTTTGTCATCGTCGTCGGCATGGGCCAAGGGCGGCAGTGCAACTGCACAGGCCATTGCAGAACCAAACAACAGGAGAAGGAGGGCGCGGGTTTTCATGGTGGAAGCTACTTTAAACCATCCACCTGAACCGAAGCTTAAAAAGACAGGATTTAGGACTTGCTTGGACTGCTGCTCGATTCAACCAGGCGAGGTTGTTCGTCATCTGGCCATTCAAAGCTGTAAAAACCTTCCTTTCCGTTGATGATGTAATCGAACTGCCCACTGACCGACTGACCATTCACTTCAAGATTGAAAGCACAGCGGTTAGGGGCCTCGCAGCCATGGCGCTGCACCAGTTGCGACACCGCAGGGTCAATCAAGGGGGCGGTGTGCAAGCCATCCGGGGTCATGAAGTACACCCCGGCGTCTTTTCCGCAATGGTTTTCAATCAGGGTCAGACCAACTCCTTCAAAACGGAATTCACAATCGTTTTTTGACACATATGCCAGTGTTTGCTGATGGGCGGCCTTGTTCTGGCAAGACGACACACCAAACAGTATTACCGCAGCAATCACCATCAGGCTGAACACCACGAAAAGAAACTTGCCCAGTTTTCCCATAAACGAACCACGGTTGCGGTGCGAGTCAAACGACAAGGAGCGTGACCTGTTGCGTTGGTTGAACATGGCGAAACCTTCTGATGTGAAGTAAAGAGTTTGACAATGAAGTCCCATCTTTCTCAACGTGACAGGTCGGTCTGCGTTTACAGTCGCTTGGATCAAGGCGGAGGTTTTTGCAAAACCAGCCATGGGCCTGCCTTTGCGGGATCAGCACAAGCACGCCAATTTGTATCATCAGTTTGGGTGAACACACTCACCCGATTAAGGCAGTCAGCCCAGCTTATCCCTGAATTGTGAAACCGATCTGAACCCATTCGCCATCGCAATGGGCAAAAGGTTCTCCGCCGTGCAACCGGGCAATGGCCGCCACAATCGCCAGACCCAGACCGTGGTTGTGCCCACTTTCATTGCGCGATTGATCCACCCGGTAAAATGGTTCGAACAAATGCGGAATGCTGGGTTCGGGAATGCACACGCCCTTGTTGCTGACCGTGATGCGCACGTGCCCGGCAACTGCAGCTTTGTCAATCCGGATCTGGATCACACTGCCTTCCTGCGCATAGCGTGCAGCGTTGGAAAGCAGGTTGGACATGGCGCGCTTGATCAATTCGGAATCCACGCGCACCGCGGCATCGCCTTGAACTTCAAAGTTCAGCTGTTTTTCTTCCAGCATGGCCTCCATGTAATCCACCACCGTCATGACCAGCTCACTGAGCTTGTCGACCTGGCGGAAATTGTTATATTGCCCCTGACTGGCATGCGAGAGGAACAACATGCTCTGGATGATGCGGTTCATGCGCTGCAATTCTTCAAGGTGGCTGTGAAGTGCCTCCCGAAGCTGCTCGGGATCAAGCGATTTTTCACGCAGCAGCAGCTCGTGGCTGACTGTGAGGCTGGACAGGGGCGTATTCAACTCGTGGGCCACATTGGAATTGAATGAACGCAATTGATCGTGAAAATACCCCACCTTCCCCATCAGCTTGTTGAACTGGTCAATCACCGGGTAAAGCTCTTCGGGCTCATTGTCGCTTTTAATGCGCGCACGCAAATCCGAGGGATCAAAGTCGGCAATCCGGCGACCGAATGTATTCAAGGGCTTCAACTCGAACCGGGCCAGCGTGCCGCTCACCGCCATGATCACAAAACCCCACACCACCGTAACGCCTGCAAACAGCAAGGCCACAAAGTTCAAAAAGCGCTTGTCTTCAGACACATCCAGCGCGAGTTCCAGGTCGCGCATGGGCATGGTGCCTTCCAAAGCCATCAGTGAATGCATGGTGGTGGCCTTGTGCTTGACCTGGCTTAACAGCACTTGGGGGCCGTACAACACCTTGCCATTCTCCCCGTGCACCTTGGCGCGCACATTGCCCAGGCTCAACAACAATTCATCCACACGCCCCCACATGTCGGTGGGCTCCAGCTCGCTGTTCCTGGCAAGCACTTGTTCAATGCTTGAAGCAGCCCGGCTCAGCGTCTCCTGGTGCCGCATGTCCTGCCACATGTGAATGGCCTGAAAGCTGATGATGGCGATCATCGCGACACCCAGCGTACTGAAAATCGACATTTGCAGGGCCGAGCGCCAAGCCATCGAACGTCTTTTCACGCCTCATTCTCCACAGCGCGTTGCTCAAGCACATAACCCATGCCCCGCACGGTGTGCAGCAAAGGTTGATCGAACGGGTCATCCATTTTGCCGCGCAGGCGCCGAACCGCCACATCCACCACATTGGTTTCACTGTCAAAGTGCATGTCCCACACCAACTCGGCCAGTTCAGTTCGTGACAACACTTCACCCTGCCTGCGCAGCAACAGCCACAACAGGCTGAATTCCTTGGCCGTCAGCCGCAAGTCCTGTCCCGCCCTGCGGGCTTGGCGTTTCATGGCATCCAGTTCAAGGTCGGCCAGGCTCAAGTGGCTGCTGTCCGAACCTGCACTGGGCTTGCCTTGCGCACGCCGCGCCAACGCATGAACACGGGCCACCAGTTCGGAAAAGGCAAAGGGCTTGGTGAGGTAATCATCCGCGCCAGCCTGCAGGCCCTTCACCCGGTCTTCCACCATGGCGCGCGCGGTCAGCATCAAAACGGGAATGTCCATGGTTTGGCGCAAGGCCGCCAGCACACCCAAACCGTCAAGGTCAGGCAACATGCCATCGAGAATGATCAGTTCATAATGACCCTCGGTGGCCAGGTGCAAACCATCAATACCGCGATGCGCGACATCGACCACAAAGCCTTCGGAGTTCAGACCCTTTTGCAAATAGCTCGCCAGTTTTTTTTCGTCTTCAATGACCAGGATTTTCATGACGGGCAGATCGCTTTGCGAAGGATGGACAAGCTTTGAAGTATAGAAGGGTGGCCCTGTTTTTTAAATTACAAATTTGTAATGTTCCTGTGGGGGCTTGGTCATTCGTGAATGCGTAAAGTGCAACTCATGCCAACGCAACAACGCTGCGGCAAATAGTTAAAAAACAATCCATTCAGGAGATTTACCATGAACGCACGTCAATTGATCGCCACTTCCGTACTCGCCATTTCCGCTACCGTACCCGCTGTTGTAATGGCCAGCCCAGCAACCCATCAAGGCGATGGTACATCGCATGTTTACAGTGTGAGCCAGCAGCGTGACCAGATCACTCGCCAGACTGTGTTGAATGAATACCAGCAAGCTGTGAAGTCCGGTGAAATCACCTCCTTGAGCGGTGATGCCACCGTGGCCCAGCAAGTTGGCAAATCAAACGCCACCCGTGCTGATGTACTGGGCAAAATCATGGGCGCCAACTTGAATGAAGGCGATGCCAGCTGATTGCTGAACAAACCAAAAAACCGGTCTGATTGACGGTTTTCAAAGGGCGCTTGTGATTCCCCGCACAAGCGCCTTTTGTTTTAAGATGAAGTTCAGCCCGCATCAAGCAGTGTCCCATGCCTTCCAAGAAAACGCCCCCTGAACACAACACCAGCCAGGAAATGGCCGTGCCATCCGGACGGTTTGCCCGCCTGAGCCGATTTGGCGCGCTGGCCACCTCCGTGGCAGGTTCTGTCGTTAAAAACGGCACCAAGCAACTGGCCCAAGGCAAACGCCCCAAATTAAGCAGCCTGTTGCTGACCCCGAAAAATGCCCTGCGCGTGGCCGATCAACTGGCACAACTGCGCGGTGCAGCAATGAAACTGGGTCAGCTGGTTTCGATGGATGCTGGCGACATGCTGCCACCCCAACTGGCTGAAATTCTGGCCAAACTTCGGCAAGACGCCAAGCACATGCCCCGAGCGCAATTGCTGAAAGTGCTTGAAAGCGAATGGGGCCCGCAGTGGCGCGAGCGGGTGCGGGAATTCAACTTGACACCGATTGCTGCAGCTTCGATTGGCCAGGTGCACGAGGCCATTTCACTGGAAGGTGAAAAACTGGCCATCAAGATTCAATACCCGGGTGTGCGCGACAGCATCGACAGCGACATCGACAACGTGGCCACCATTTTGCGTTTCACTGGCCTGGTACCCAAAACCTTCGACCTGGCTGCCCTGCTGGAGGAAGCCAAAAAACAGCTGCATGAAGAAGCCGACTACCTGCGTGAAGCCCAGTGCATCGTGCAATACACCGCAGCCTTGGGCCAGGATGACCGTTTTGAAATTCCCACCGTGAATGAAACGCTGACCACCCGGGGAATTTTGGCCATGCGCTTTGTGGAGGGTGTGCCGATTGAATCCATGGCACATGCCACTCAGCCGGTTCGCGACAGAATTGCCACCACCCTGTTTGAATTGCTGTTCAAGGAATTGCTGGGCGTGCGCCTGATGCAAACCGACCCCAACTTCGCCAATTACCGGTACAACCCGAAAACCGGCAGGGTAGTGTTGCTCGACTTTGGGGCCACACGCAGTTTTGATCAAGCCTTGGTGAACGGCTATGTGGCGGTGATGAAAGCCGCACAGGCCGGCAGCCGCAGCGCAATGGACGCCGCTGCCCGACAAATTGGCTACTTTGACAACACCACGCAAGCCCACCACCGGGAACTGGTGCTGGACCTGATGGAAATGGCCTGCGAGCCGCTGTGCACAAAGGGCGCATTCGACTTTGGCAACACAGACCTTGCTGCCCGCATTCGTGACAAGGGATTTGAGCTGGGCGAGGACAGAAAATTCTGGCATGCCCCGCCCATTGACTGCCTGTTCATACACCGCAAACTGGGTGGCCTGTTTTTGCTGGTTACCCGACTGAAAGCGCGCGTTGATGTTGCTCAGTGCGTTTAATTATTCGATTCCGAATCTGAGCATGAATGACCCATCAGACCGAGACCTCCACAAGTAGCGCCCCAGCCAAAGGCAAACACGAAGCTACCGGCCAGGCCATTGAGCGAAGGTAGAAGGCAACCGGTACACATCATCGCGGACCCAGCAGCGCACAAGGTAGCGCCCGCGCAGGCGGCAGCCTTTTTAATGGACGTTTCCGAACCACTGAAGTTATCACGACTAATTTCCATCACCGACGGAATGTTGGTAGGTGTGCATGCATTGATCAGATTGGGCATCGTGATGACCTGGGTTGGTTTGAAGGAACATTGTGTATCCCCCAAACCAGCCCGGTTCCATGAGCTGTTCCTGTCACGACATATTTCAACAATCGGCTTGTTCCGTAATTTTTTCAGCTTCCCGCCGCCCAAAAACCCAGAACATCGCGGGGGTGAGAAATGTGTCCAACAGGGTTGAACTGATCAAGCCTCCGAAGATCACCACCGCCACAGGGTGCAGTATTTCTGTGCCCGGCCTCTCGGCTTCAAACAGCAGGGGAGCAAGCGCAAATGCCGTCACCAAAGCGGTCATCAGCACGGGGCTTAAGCGTTCGATGGAGCCGCGTACAATCATGGATTGGCTGAATTGCTCTTGCTCGAAACGCATCAGATGAATGTAGTGGCTCACCTTCAATATTCCATTGCGAACAGAAATTCCCGCCAATGTAATAAAGCCGATCAGTGCCGCCACCGACAATGGTTGGCCCGACAGCCATAGTGCGAACACCGCCCCCACTAGGGCCAATGGAATATTGGCCATGATGATGAGCGACAGCTTGACCGACTGATATCGACTGTAAAGCACGGCAAACATCAGGGCGAGCGACAGTATGGACAGAAAACCCACCAGCCTGGTGGCTGTTTCCTGCGCTTCAAACTGGCCACCCAGTTGCACGAAATAGCCTGCTGGCAATGCCTGGTCGGCCACCACGGTGCGAATGTCTTCCACCACGGCCGACAAGGCTCGCCCCTGCGCATTGGCGGAAATCACGATGCGGCGTTTTCCGTCGTCGCGGCTGATCTGGTTGGGGCCATCGCTGTCTTCCACCTGCGCCAATGCAGACAAAGGCACTGCACCACCTGGCGTTTGTATCAACAGTTGTTGAAGCTGCTCCAGGCTTCTGTCACGGTCTGCAAGCTTCAGCACCAAGGCAAAACGGCGGTTGCCCTCGACAATCTGCGTGATTTTTTCACCCTCGACCAGGGTTTGCAAGCCCAGCAAAATGTCAGTGGCCGATACCCCGTATTGCGAGGCTGCGGCGTAATTCACGCGTACCTTGATTTCAGGCGCAAGCACCTGCTTTTCCACTTCCAGGTCAACCAGTCCGTCGATATCGGCCAGCTGGACACGCAGCTGTTCCGCCGTGCCCCGCAGGGTGTCCAGGTCTTCACCGAACACCTTGATGGCAATTTGTGAACGCACGCCGGAAAGCATGTGGTCTATCCGATGGGAAATGGGCTGGCCCAATGCAATGGCCGCAGGCAGGTTTTGCAGACGTGCGCGCATGTCCGCCTGGACTTCATCCATGGGCCGGGTCATTTCCGAAACAGGGATCAAACCAATATCCAATTCCGACACGTGCACCCCCTCTGCATGTTCATCCAGTTCGGCGCGCCCGCTTCTGCGCCCGATGTGTGTAATCTCGGGCACGCCCGCCAACAGCTGTTCGGCTTGGGTGGCCAGTGCAGAGGAGTCTTCAAGCGTGACCCCCGGGTTAAGGCGCAAACCAATCAGCAAGGTGCCTTCATTGAAAGGCGGCAAAAAGGTTTTTGGAAAAAACGGCACCGAGGTAGCCGCCACCACAACAGCCAGCACCGCCATGCCAATTGCTTTTCGGGGTTGATTCAACACGGAATTCAAAATGCTGCTGTAACGGGCCTTTAGCCAGGCCAGCGCCCGAGTGTCGCCATGGTCGAGGTTCTTGATGCCCGGCAACAGGTAATACGACAACACGGGAGTCACCGTGACCGACACCACCAGCGAAGCCAAAGTGGATACGATGAAAGCAATGCCCAGCGGCACAAACAACTTGCCTTCAATACCGGGCAATGCGAACAGGGGAATGAACACCAGCACCACGATTGCGGTGGCGACCACAATGCCGGTGCGAACTTCCAGGCTGGCCTTGCGAACCAGCGCAACCCAGTCGAAAGGCGCACCCGGATTTTTGGCCCGTTGTTCTTTCAAACGCCGCAAAATGTTTTCAACATCCACCACGGCATCATCCACCAGACCACCAATGGCAATGGCCAAACCACCCAGGGTCATGGTGTTGATCGACAGGCCAAAGTACTTGAACACCAGCGCAGTCATGAAAATTGATACCGGTATGGCGGTGAGCGCAATGACCGTGGGGCGCAGCGTTCCCAGAAAGAGAAACAGCACCACCGCCACAAATACCGAAGCCCCAATCAGCTTGCCCTGCAAGGTGGTGATGGACGCTTCAATGAAGCTGGCCTGCCGGAAGGTGACGCGTGGTTGCTCAAGGCCTTCGGGCAAACTGTTTTTCATCCCAACCAGTGCCTCTTCAATGGCGCGGGTCAAGGCCAGGGTGTCGGCGTCAGGTTGTTTTTGAATGCCCAGAATCACGGCAGGCTTGCCCTCAAAGCCGGCATCCCCCCGCTTCACCGCTGCGGCAAATTCAATCTGAGCCACCTGCATCAACAACACCGGCTGGCCATTGCGAACACCCACCACCACATTGCGCAAATCATCCAGCGAAGATGTTCTGCCCAAATGGCGAATCAGGTATTCACGGCCATTCAATGACAAGAAACCGCCCGATGTGTTGGACGCAAAACCCTTCAGTGCAGTTTGCAGGTGTTCAATCGTGATGCCCAGTTCAACCATGCGCTGCAAATCGGGCTGCACCTGGAACTGGCGCACCTCACCCCCAATCGGGATGACCTGTGCCACACCCTGGATGGACAGCAAGCGTGGCCGCAACACCCAGTCTGCATACTCACGCACGGCCATGGGAGACAGCTTTTGCCCATCAATCGGAATGGCAATCTGCATGATCTCGCCCATGATGGAACTGACTGGCCCCATCGTGGGTGTGAGCCCGGCCGGAATGGATTCTTCCATGCTGGCCAGTCGTTCAGACACCATTTGCCGGGCCCGGTAAATTTCAACATCCCAGTTGAAGGTGATGTAAACGAACGAAAGCCCTGCACTGGACACGGAACGGATCACCTCTACACCGGGCAGGCCATTCAGCGTGGTCTCCAGCGGAAAAGTGATCAGTTGCTCAACTTCCTCGGAAGCCATGCCACCAGCCTCGGTAATCACCGTGACGGTTGGCTTGTTCAAATCGGGAAACACATCCACCGGAGTTTGGGTCAGTGTGAATGCCCCATACGCCGTCAACAACAAGGCGCCGAACAACACCAGCAACCGGTTTTTCAGGCTGCTGTCGAGTAAAAACTGAAACATGCTGTTCTCCCTTTAGCGAACCTGGTTAATCAAGGTTGCGCCCTGTGTCACCACGCGGTCATAGGCCTTCAAGCCGCTTTTCACCAGCACACGCTGCCCATCCAGTGGTTCTGTCACCACCACCCGAGGCTCGAATGTTTCCGGTTCGGTTTTCACCCACACCATGGTTTGGTTGGCTGCGTTTTTCACCACGGCTGAGCGGGGTATCGCAATGCCTTCGGTTTGCTCGGCCAGCTCGGCATACACCTTCAGAAGTTGCCCGGTAAAAAACCGTGTCTGGTCCAGATGTCGGTTTTCAAAAGAAAGTGTGAGCGATTGGTCACGCACTGAACCGGCTGCACCCAAGAAGCGCAAGGCGATGGTTTGGTCGCCCAGCCCCACTGTTGCTCCACTGAAGGCGGGGGGAACGCCACCACTGGCCCAAGTGGCGTCAATGCGCACCACTGATGGATCAAGCACTTCAAACGCCAATGCGCCCGCCTCAAACACCTTGCCGGAAATGGCCTGGCTGCTGGCTACCACGCCACTGGCTGGCGCGCGCAAGGTTTCTTTCGCGCCAATACCATTGGCCAGCGCAGCCACCTGCCCTTTCAAACCCTGCACTTCGGCGCTGGCGCTATCCAGTTCTTTTCTGGGCAAGGTGTCTTGCAACTGCTGCACGCGTTGAAGCCTGCTTTCAGCCAGAGTCAGTTGCGATTTCAATTGCGCCAACTCGGCCTGCTGGGCAGACCGTTCCAGCGTTCCATGGCTGGCCAGTACGTACCCCAGCAGTTCGCCTTTTGTTACCTTTTGACCAATATGCGGAATGCCTTTGGGTGGGGCTTCAAAACGGCCCCCGGTGGTGGTTTGTACCAGCCCGCCGGTTTGGGGATCAACAACAACCTTGCCATTCAGTTCAATGACTTTTGCATGCGCTTGCAGCACTGCGGGTGTGGTGCGCACCTTGAGCTGCCGCTGTGCGGGCTTGGGTAAAAATACCTCGCCAGTGGGCAGGCGGCGCGGGCTGTTGCCCACCGCGGCAGCAGGTGCTGCCTGGGCCTGCGCATTGTCGTGCTCTTCGCCATGGTCGTGCCCAGGCCCAGCCCATGCGGCGGGGTGGTTTGAAAAATTCAGCGCCAACAAGGCCAATGCGCCGGTGAATACGAATGAACGTGAAATGACGTGTTTCATGATTACTTCAATCCCTTGTTGCGGCGTTTCAGGAACAAGGCGATCAGGCCCAAGGCCAGCAGCGCAACACCGCCCCCAGCCCAGTACTCCATACCGTGCAGACCATGCTCTTCGTGATCAGCATGGTCAGCGTGTTCCTCGTGGCCTTGATGTGGCAACAGCAGCGTGCCAGTCAGCACCTCGCTTTGATCACCCACGCTGACCTGCAAGGCAACAGAAACCTGCTCGCTGAACGCGGATTCGGGCAACACGGCATCGAACTCACCTTCAGCGTGCAATTCAAGCGGTACCTTTTGCCCGTTCAATTGAAGATCAAGCGTGGCGTTTTTCACTGGCACGTTCGTGGCCGCATGGTCGACGAAAATTTCAAGCGTGCGGCCATTCAGCACGCCCACGGCTTCAAACAAATCGGATTCCATCATGACACGGGGCGATGCAACGCCTGCCGAAACAGGGGCTTCCTCGCCATGGTCATGGCCGGGGCCAGCCAGGGCTAGTGTGTGCATGGCGCAGAACAACAAAACAGCGACAGTATTTTTCATGGTGCTTGCCCGGGTAACAGACCCAGCGCCTGCAGCAATGCAGACACTTTGGTCGAGAATTCAATGGTGGATTTTTTGGCCAAACGTTCAGCCTCAAAGGCCTGTTGCTCGAAACGCAACAACGTGGGGAAGTCGGTTTCACCCAGTGCAAACGACTTTTGATGCAAGGTGTAAACCTGTCGGGCCAGTTCAGCCTGTTCCTGCGCATTGCGCTGCAGCTTTTCAAACCACTCCACATTGGCCTGCGCGGCAGTGGCTTGCGCCTTGATGCGGGTGCCCACACGCTTGAGCGTTTCCTGAGCCTCGGTTTCATCCGCACGCGCTGCCAGCAAGCGGCTGGCATGTTCAGCCCGAGACCCCAAGGGAATTCGGGTGGAAAGCACCAGCGACTTTTCATTGGGCGCAACAAAACCTGCACGCTCGTTGATCAAGGCCAAGCCCACCTCAGGGTTCTCTCGCCGCTGAATGGCAACCAGGTCGGCACGGCTGCCCTGAAGCAGGGCTGCATGTTGGGCCGACTGAACAAGTGGATGAGCCTGAACGTTCGGGTTGGTGTCATTCGGCAAACGTTCGGCAACAGGCTTGGAATTGGCGTTGGTATTGGCACTGGCATTGGTGTAGGCATTGGCATTCAGCACCGTCACTGGCAAGCCGGTGACCTCCATAAATTCCGAACCCACGGTGGACAAAGTGGACAATGCGCGGCCAAGCTCGGCACTGGCTTGTGCTTGCAGCGCAGTGGCTTGCAGCAGGTCAACCCTGGCCAGGTCGCCGGCATCGACCCGGCGTTTGACGTCGGCCATCAAGCTGCTGGCAGCCCCCAAGCGCGCCTGCGCCATGTCCACGTCCAGCTGTGCAGCCAGTGCGTTCCAGTACACCTGTCGAACCTGCCCAGCCAGCTCCAGCTTCAACTGGGCTGCACGCTGCTCGCCAGCGGCCAATTCAAGCTGGCGAAGGTTCTGGTTTGTGCTGCGTTCATTCCACAGCCAAAGGGGGGCGCTCAGGCCCAGCGAGGTTTCCCGCAAACCCTGGTTATCAAAATTCCGGTCGCTTCGGTACGACCCTTCAAGCGTCAGTGGGGCAGCAATCAGACTGTTGGCATTTTCACGCCCGGCTTTCAGTGCTTCAATTCGCAAGCCTTCGGCCAGCAAGGCCGGGTTGTGTGCAAGCGCCGATTGGTAAATCTGTGCCAGCGGCACAGTGGCTTCTTGAGCGTGTGCCACGGGCACAGCGCCAAAGCTGACGCACGCCCAAAGCACCACGCGCAGTGGTGAATTCATGGTGAAAACTCCGTGAACAAGTGAACATTCCCCTGCATGCAGGGGCACAGGTCAAAGCGGGTTCAGCACCAGTTGGGGCGTTCGATTCGGGAATTCAAAAAGGAGGTGGCCAATGTTGGCTCAGGGGAAAACTCGTCGTACTTCAGATCAGGGTGCGTATTGACGGGAAAGCTGGACAACACCACCGTGCAGTGGCCGGGGCAATGGTGGTGGTGATTGTCAGACTCTACAGAATTGTCTTCAGTGGTTTGGGCGTGGTCGTCGGCAGGCGACGTTTGCACATGCACATGCGTGTGTTCGTGCGTTTCTTCGAGCGCATGGAAAAACTGCCCCTCAGCCAGCAGGCTTTGCAGCGGTAAAACCATCATCATCAAAAGAAGAAACCACTTTTTCATGGCAGTGAGAGTAACACAAGCGAAAAAAGGTTCAAAACATCGGCTTGGCGCACGGCAAAGCCGAGATCAAGTTAGATAACGACCAATCCATTAATGGGAATGGCCATGAGAATCCGCAGCACGCGGTGGCTCACCTCGCAGTTCAGCACGCGCCTGCCGTATCACACTGACCGAGGCAGACAAACCCAGCGAGGCCATCAAGGCTGCCACCACCAGGTCGGGCCAGGCAGTCTGTGTTACACCCACAAGCAGGGCCGCCCCCAACACGGCCAGGTTGCCAATGGCATCGTTTCGGCTGCACAGCCACACCGAACGCATATTGGAATCGCCGTTGCGGTAACGGTATTGCAAAGCAGCCACACCCACATTCACGGCCAGGGCCAACACCCCAACCACACCCATGGTGGCGTATGATGGCACTTCCCCATTAAACGCTGCGTACAGCGCAAAACACAGTACACCCACCCCGTATAAGCCCATGGACACGCCTTTGAGCAAAGCAGCCTTGGCCCGGGTTTGAAGGGCCATGCCCAAGACGAACAGCGAGAGTGCGTAGTTGGCAGCGTCTCCGCCGAAGTCGAGTGAATCTGCCAGCAGCGAGACCGAGCCCGCCTGCCAGCTGGCACCTATTTCCAGAAAAAACATCGCAGCGTTGGCGATGAGGGCGATCCACAGCACCTTGCGGAAACCGGGATTGGCCGCCGAAGTGGCCTCTTCATGGGAATGGCAGTGGTTGCAACCGGGCATGGTGTCAGTTTTCCTTGGGTCAGCGTTTGAAAACAGTTACAGAACCACTGTATTGGAAACCCTGACAAGGTGGCAAGGTCAAGCTTTTTTTGACCGTCCGCGCGGCGCCTTGCTTGCGGCTGCTTCCAACGCCGCACGCACAGCCCACAGGCGGTCCTGACCCCACACCGCCGTGTCGCCCACCTTGAATGAAGGCACACCCCACAGGCCTGCAGCAAACAATTCTTCACGGTTGGCAGCGGCCACGTCGCGCCATGCGGTGTGAAGCAGGGCCACTTGGGCACCTTCCCAGCGCAAGCCGACGCGCTCCACAATGGTTCGTAGGCCTTTGTCGCTGCCCGCATCAATGCCTTCAGCCCACACACCATGCATGAAAGACAATACAAACTCCGGCCCACAGCTGTGCAGTTCTGCAAACGGAATCAGTGCCAGGCCCCGCTCGGTGGGTTTGCCCACGGGGTCATTCAGGCGACCAAACGGGATATCGCGAACATGGGCTTCGCGGGCGGTATCAAGCACAATGTATTCACGTTTCACCTTGGGTACGGGCAAGCCACGCATCACCATGGGCAGCACATAGCGCAGGTTCACTTTCGCACCTGTTTGACAGGCCAGTTCGAATACCCGGGGCGCCACAATGGCGGAATAGGGGCTGCGGAACGAGAAGAAAAAATCAATGGCGGGCGGGTTGCTCAGTGGGTTGGTCAGTGCGTTGGCCTGCGCCAACCCGTCATCTGGAGCAAACAACACGGAATCGGGCACGCCACCTGACCCGCTGCGCTGGGCACCCAGTTCCTGCAGGCGTTGCTCCAAGTGGTACAGCCGGTCAATTCCCCAGTACCACTCGCCTTCGTAATACAGCATGCCGCCCAGGTAATGCCCCAGCTTTTGCCGCAAGGCATCCGCCTGTGCAATGTGGGCTTGTACCTCTTCATTGGACACCGGTTTCAAGCCATTGACTTGCTCGGGTGGAACCCGTGTTTCATCGCTGGCCCACAACCATTGGCCCATCGCAGCCGCATGCTCGCCAAACTGTCCAGCGGAAATGGCAGCCACCAAAGTGTGCTTGGCTTGCGCGCACCGCTGCGCATTGGGCTGGTAGCCGGGGTCGGTGAACTTCAATCCATGGCGCTGGGCCAGCAGGGCTGCGTCCACGCGGCTGTAGGCGACCAGTTTTTCACGCTCGGGCGCCGCTGAGTCGGGCGGCGGGCTGACCACATGCGGAATCAGTTGAACGTTGTAAAGGCTCAGAAACCTAGGCAAAGCCTGCGCCAGCAAGTGGCTGTAAGGGTCATCGATCTGATGAAAGTAATGCACATCGTGAGGACGCCGGGCGGCTTGCCGAGCCTTTTCTGCCTTGGCTCGCTTGGCCAACAAGGTGCTGCGTGCAAAACGCCTTTGAGTGATGGCGGGCATCAACAGGGTTTTCAGGCTCATGGTGCTGTCTCTGGTTATTGTTTTACAGCACTTTCGCCTGATATTTACATACTGTCAATATTTAGCGCGCGATCAATGAAATCCCTGGCCACTGTGGGGCGGGGCACTTTCTGGTCAAACCAGCTGCGTACATTCTGGTCAAGCCCAATGCCATGCATGTAGTTGTACAGGGCCTTGTTCAAGCCTTCACCCAGTGCGCCATGATCCACGCCAGTGGGGTCGATAAAGCCAATGTCGTTTTTGGCAAAAGTGCCTTGGGGCATGGGTTTCAACTGGATACCGTATTCCTCCGGATTCTTGCCCACCGGCGAATGAACCGTGCAGGCAAAGCGGTGAAAGTAGCCTGACTGTATGCAACCCGCAGCAAACAGCTGGCGCACGTATTCCAGTGCGTCCACCGTGTCTTGCACGGTCTGGGTGGGGAAGCCGTACATCAGGTAAGCATGCACCAGCACGCCGGCATCGGTGAAACCCTTGGTGACCTGGGCCACCTGCTCAACCGATACGCCCTTTTTCATCAAATTCAACAACCGGTCAGAAGCCACTTCCAACCCACCGCTGATGGCAATACAGCCACTGTCGGCCAGCAACTGGCACAGCTCGGGCGTGAAGGATTTCTCGAACCGAATATTGCCCCACCATGAAATGGAGACTTGCCGCTCAATCAACTCCAGTGCAAGGGCCTTCAAGGCCTTGGGAGGTGCAGCCTCGTCCACGAAGTGAAAACCGGTTTGGCCTGTTTCGGCCACAATGGCTTCAATGCGGTTCACCAGTTCAGTGGCAGTGGCGTTTTCATAGCGGGAAATGTAGTCCAGCGACACGTCACAAAAACTGCACTTTTTCCAGTAGCAGCCATGCGCCACCGTCAACTTGTTCCAACGGCCATCACTCCACAGGCGGTGCATGGGATTGAGCATGTCCAGCAGGCTGAGATAACTGTGCAGGGGCAGACCATCCCAAGTGGGGGTGCCTACATCGCCAAAGGGCACATCGGGTTCAGCCCAGTTGGTGTATTGAACCTGGCCTTCTGCGTTGCGGGTGAAGGTGCGCACCAGACGCTGCGGGCCACGCTTGCCTTGCAGGTGTTCGATCAGGCAAAGCAAAGGGCGCTCACCGGAATCAAGTGTTACAAAATCCACAAAATCAAACAGGCGGGGCTCGGCCAGTTCGCGCAATTCGGTGTTCACATAACCACCACCCAAGCCAATTTTTACTGCGGGGTTTTCTGCTTTCATGGCTTGGGCCATGCGCAGGGCCGCATACACGGCACCGGGGAAAGGCACGGACAACAGCACCAACTGGGGTTGCTGGCGCTTGAATTCGGCAAGTGTCAGTTCCACCAGAATTTCATCAATCAGGGTGAAAGGCTGTTCCAGCGCATGCGCCAAGGGGTCGAAACTGGCCTGGCTGCCTGCCAGCGATTCCGCATAGCGCACGAACTCAAAACGCTCATCAATGGCATCGGCAATCACATCGGCCAGGTCATTCAGGTACAGCGTGGCCAGGTGGCGGGCTTTGTCTTGTGCGCCCAAGGCACCAAAGGCCCAGGCCAGCGGGTCGCCGCCGTCTTCGTCCACATACACATCCAGCGTTTCGAACCTGGGGCCTTCGGGCAAAAAGCCGCGGCTGTTGATTCGGTGGGCCAAGGTGGAATCGCCACCCTGCAAAAAGCGGATGGTGGGCGCAATGGTGGCACGGTAACGGCTGAACTGGTCCATGAACAGGGCCACGCGCTCGGTCACTTCCTCGTACTGCTCGATTTCTGCGGCAATTCGGTCCAGCCCTTCCGGGGAAAACAGGGTCAGCACAAGGCCCAGCGCAATGTCAGCTTGCACGGAATCAATACCCTGCTTGCGCAGAAAACCGGTGATGTAAGCGGTGGACGGGTAGGGCGTGTTGAGTTGCGTCATCGGCGGGATGAACGACAACACGCGAAATGCAGTGGACACGGGCAAACCTCAAGCTGAATGTAGCTGGATTCTACACCGGGTGGTCTGTATTTTTAACAAATGCAAGGCGGGGGTTTAGCAGCAAGGCATGCTCAAGGCACAACACACGGCACCGACTTCACAGCAAGAACCCGCGAACGCATAGGTGGTGGCCAATACGCCGGTCAGGAACACACTGGTCTTGGTAATCACTGCTTTCATGAAATTACTCCTTGAAAAAACAGGCAGCCAACCTGCCTGCCACTACAATAGACCACGGTTTCATACAAAGTTCAATTCATGCCAGTCAAATTAATACCATTTGCAGGAGCCTCCACTGCCCCTGAATACGATCGCCCACGCCCTGACCGGCTGGAAAAGGGCAACCCCCTTCGCACCACCTTGAACCATTACGCCAGCAATGGCGTGAATGCCGGTGTTTGGGCGTGCGAAACCGGGGCGTGGCGCATTGCCTTTGCCCCCGGCAAGGACGAGTTTTTCCACGTGCTGGAAGGGCGAATTCAGATTACCGATGCCGAAGGACAAGCGAAACAATTTGGCCCTGGTGATGCGGGTGTAATTCCAGCTGAATTTACTGGAGTATTTGAAGTGCTGGAGCCCGTGCGCAAACATTACGTGATCATTGATCGCGAAGCGATCAAGTAATATGGCCCCCATCAACGCTGGCGAGCTAAGCCACAACATTCAGCTGATTATCGAGGTGGTGGCCACCCTTGCTTTTGCGCTCAGCGGCATTCTGGAAGGCGCACGCAAGCGGCTGGACGCGGTGGGGGTTTGTGTTGTTGCCTTTCTTGCCGCCTTTGGCGGTGGTACGCTGCGCGACCTGCTGCTCGATGTACGCCCCTTTTTCTGGGTGAAGCACATTGAACTGTTGTGGGCCGTGTTCGTGCTTTGCATTGTGGCCATGCTGTTCATGCGGCGGCGCCATTTTCATTTCACCGAAAAAGCCATTGCCTGGCCCGACACCCTGGGGCTGGGCCTGTTCACCGCCGCAGGCGTGTTTGCAGCCATTCAAGCAGGCTTGCCCAGCCTGGTGGCGGTATTCATGGGGGTGATCACAGGCGTGTTCGGCGGCGTGCTGCGCGACATTGTGTGCAATGAAATTCCACAAGCCTTTAAAGACCACCGCCCGTACGCCATTTGCGCCTTCTTTGGTGGCTGGGCTTACATTGCCCTGCGCGAATTGGACAACCCCGCTTACGTCAACATGCTGGGCTGCGTGCTGGTCACCGTGGGCCTGCGCGCCTTTGCAGTGTGGCGCAATGTGCGCCTGCCGGAGTGGAGAAACTGAAAGGTGAAACTGAGTAGGAGATTTAAAACAAACCCATAGCCAAACCGTTGGCAAAGGCAGCGCCCAGTTCATGGCAACGTTCCAAATCGCCTGGATTGATTATTTTTTGGGTAAGGATGTCACCCGGTGTTTGTGCATGGGTACAAACAACAATGGGTTCGGCAATGAGGTTCAAACGCCAACCCGTTGCAATCCGCTGAATCTGCTTTACAGCGCCATAGCCGTCACTGCCTGCACACACAAGCACGGTATAGGGTCGGCCGTTGATGTTGTTCAGCACTGGGTAATAGGTCCGGTCAAAGAAGTCTTTCATCAAGCCCGCCATCGAGCCCAAAGTTTCCGGGGCCACAAACACATAGCCATCCGCTTGCAACACATGCTGTTCTGTTGCCTCACTCGCGTGAAGCAGCAGGGTTTTGGTTCCCGCTTCAGCGTCCATTTCTTCCCCAGCCCCTGCGGCCAATGCCTGCGCCATGGCCTTGGAGCCGCCGGTGATGGAGTGGTAAATGATGAGCAGGGTTTTCATTGGGAGCGATCGTGTCGGTTTATCTGTTATGCGAATAAAATTAGTTTATTTGCATAACAAATAAATTGATAGAACCAGCAGCACGTGTTCAAAGCAACTTCGCCAATTCCCGCCACGGCTCCACAGTCCAGAACCTGCGTGCCAAACCGGAAGGTGAAGGCAACACAAAAAGCAGGGTATCGCCCACTTTCCCTTCCTGCAGACCATATTGAAGCGGTCCACCCAAAAACTCCTGCCCCGCACGCTTTGAAGTGAAAGCCAAAATTCGTGGTTGGTAGCGAAGTATTTTGGTCTGAAGTTCTTCACGACCAAAGTCGGAAGATGACAATACGCTGTCGGCACCGAATGTGTGTTTCACCAAGTCGGTCAGCCCTATTCCCAGAGTCAACAGTGCAGGGTATTCAGCAGGCGTAAAGCGGTGGGGGGTCAGCCCAACCTCGAACAGGGTGGGCCAGAACTTGTTTCCGGGGCCTGCATAATAGGCTTGCTGCATGGCTGAAACCGTGCCTGGGGCTGTGCCACAGAACACAATGTTTAGCCCGGCTTGAAGTACGTCAGGCAATACGCTCATTGGGTTTGATACTTGTTCAACATACGGTGTGGCTTGTCAGGCAAACTAAGGGCTAGTTTAAACGAAGGAATTTTCCCTTGCGCTTCACATTCATTGTTCTGGTTTTCATGTCGGTGACGGGCTTGTCTGGCTGTAGTTCTCAACAACTTTACAGCGCGGGCCAAGAGTGGAAGAAAAATGAATGCAACAAGATCATCGACCTGCAGGAGAGAAATCGGTGCATGCAAGGCAACCAAAATTCACACGACGACTACAAGCGCCAAACTGAAGAAGCCAGATAACAAGGCTGGGCAGCGATAGCGAACGCTGCCCAAAGCAGGGTACGAATTACTCGATTACACGCTCGCCCATGTCACCCCAGGTTTGTATCTTGTTGGCTGTCACCTTGATCAGCGCCACTTCAGGGTGTTCGGGGCCGTTGTCAAACCACTGTTCCAAGCCCTCGTGCCACAGTTTTTTCTTCAGATCAACATCGTCCACCACTGCGCCGGTGCCCCAAACCGAAATGAAGTTGGGGCCATCATGGTCAGAGAAAGTCAGTTGCACGCGGTCGTCTTCGGCCAGTTCAGCAATTTTGGTTGAATCGGATTTGGCGAAGAACCAGTTGTCCCCGTCGTACTCCACTTCACCATTGTTGGACATGGGGCGCGTGTTGACGCCGTGCTCTCCAACGGTTTGCATCATGCAGAAATCAATCTTGGCCATTGTTTTGGCCACATCAGCGAACTCTTTAGATTTTTCCATGGGGTTCTCCAGTTGAGAATTTCCCGCACACCCCAGCGAGGAGGGCCGGGAGTGTAAGTGGACGGTCTAACCCGGGTTGATTGAAAAACAAGGGCGATATCCATTTGCCCGAATAATCCGGGGTTTGCCGAAACCGCAATTCATTCAGAATGGATTGCGCGCCTTGCAATTCAATCTCCCCTATATAAACATTGCTGGGTGACGAGACCAAACTTTGGGTTGGGTCTGGGGGATGTCAGGAAGTTTGGGGGGCTGTTAACAGGCCATATGGAACATTGCGATTGCGCTTGGGTAAAAGCGCGCACCGCAATACAAGGCACATTCAAGCGATCGCCGTTCTTCGCTCAATGGGGCAGTGTTTCTTTCAAAAAGTCCAATTGAGGCTGGAGGGAATCCGGGAAGTAGGGTTCGAAATATGGATCAAAATGATCGGCATCGATCTGCTTCACCTGCAGGTACGGATTGGCCACGCGCTGGACTTTGTCTGCGACAAAAGGGGCAACCGTGTCCCGTGTCGCGCCGATGATCAGCATCGGAATATGAACTTTTTTAAGGCGTGTCCAAGGGCGATAAAAGCCCATTGTCAGCAATGAACGCGCTGTTACACGGTTGTCGTACTTCTTGTTCTCGTGTGCTGCAAGTCCAAGCTGTAGTGCATCCCAGGCATGGTCGCGGTCCATGGAACCAAACTCACCCTTGTGAGATACCGTCGGAATATGGAGTGGGGTGCCCGGCTTCAATAGATCCGCAACTCCGTAGGCAACCATCTGTGCCACGCGAGGCAACGGTACGGCTCGCACGGCAGCGACGCCATCGAGCATCGGCACGTGAATGATGGCGCCATGCAAGTCAGGATGCTGTGTCGCAAGGTCGACGACATGGCCTCCACCAAATGACGTTCCCCACAGCACGATTCGATGTGCATCCACCTGCTGCTGGCTTTTCAGGTGGGCCAGCGCGGCATTCGCTGCCCTCACGCGCCGCCAGGGGTTAATGTCCTGACGCGGCCAGCCACCGCTTAGGCCCCAGCATGGGAAGTCGAACTCCATGACAGCGTAACCCGCTGCCACAAAGCGGTTCACGAAAGAATGTGTCAGCGCATACTGCACACTGCCCCAGCCGCCCACCATGAGGATGGCTGGCACTGGCTTGGCGCTTGCGGATTCGGGGAGGTGCAGCGTCGCCGAACAAGTATCGCCATCTGCAACAAACACAGACTTGATGGCACTGGCCTTGATGTCCAGAAGGTCGGGATTTCGGCGGTTTACCATGAACTTCTCCTGAGTATTTTTTCTTGCGGTTGATGTTGGTTCTCCGGGCACGGAGCGGGCCGCGACAAGCAGCCCTTGGCGTGGTCCACTCAGCCTTCCTTGAATGGATTCAGACGATTGCCCAGGTGGTATTGCAGACTCACTGGCAACGGCCTCATGGTGCCAGCCAGAATCTTGTTGACAGTGCCTGGCACGCACACGGGCTTGCCCTTCATCACCGCCCTCCAGCCTTCACGCACGACATCGTCTGCCTCCTGCCAGAGAAGGTCCGGCAACTTGTCCGCCGCATCACGCGTGCCCATGGTGTCGTGGAATTCGCTGCGCGTGAAACCCGGACACAGCGCAGTGACGTGAATGCCCTGCGGCTTGAGTTCCATGTTCAGCGATTGCGACATGCCCAATACATAACTCTTGATGCCGGTGTACAGCAGGCTGGCGCCCGGTGGCGAGAATGCCGCCAAAGAGGAAAGATTGACGATACGGCCCCAGCCACGTTCCTGCATGCCGGGCAACACAAGATGACAAAGCTCGGTCAAGGCGGTAATCATGAGCTGGATCTCGGCAGCCAGCTTTGGCCAAGGGGTATCTGCAAAAGCCACCTTGCCGGAAAGACCTGCATTGTTGACAAGCACATCGATCGCAATGCCCTGCTGCTGCGCAAAAGCCATGATGTCGCCCGGCGCAGCCGGGTCGTTGAGGTCGGCTGCCAACACATCGCAGCGCACGCGATGTGTTGCGGTGAGCTCTTCAGCGAGTTCTTTGAGGCGATCAACGCGCCGTGCGACAAGCAACAAACCGTAACCCTCGGAGGCCAAGTGACGGGCAAAAGCAGCGCCAATGCCTGCGGAGGCCCCTGTCACCAGTGCAGTACGATGGGTGGTATTCATGGTGTTCATGCTCCTGACAATGCGGGCAACTCCCGCGATTCAATGAGAAAATTCTTGCGTAACCAGCCGATGTGGCTGCGACACGGTGCTATCAGGCATTCAGCAGGCATACTGTTGAATGCTATTCAACAAGATAATATCTGATTGTTGAATGACATTCAACACCTGTTACAATATCGGCAACAATTTGGAAGGCGCAAAGCCCACACGTGAAGGAAGCAGGAGCCCAAGATGGCAAAAACAAAGCGTGATCAGGACCGGGAGGCCAAGCACAAGGAAATTGTCGCAGCTGCACGTACGCTGTTCATCGAGGAAGGCTACGAAGCAACATCAATGAGTCGCCTGGCCTCGACCGTAGGCGTGGCACCCAACACCATTTACTGGTATTTCAAGGACAAGGATGAAGTGCTGGTCGCGGTGCTTGATGCCGAATTCTCCGCCAGTGTGGAAGGCTATTTGATGCTATCGGCATCAGACCCCACAGACCGTATGATGTGGGTCGCCAGCCAGCTTGAACGAGTCAGCCGCCTGGTCAGCACCGTGCATAGCAGGCTGGATAAGTCTGCGACCATCAATGCCTGGCACAACCAGTTTCATTCGCTCAGTGAAGACATGCTGCGCTTTGAGTTGCAGCAAGCAGGGGTGGCACCAGAGATGATCGAGGCTCGGACGAAAATCAGTGTATTCACCATTGAGGGGCTGCTGGCGCACCCTATTCCGGACCCGGAAAAGCGCGCCATCTGCGCCGCGCTTCTTGGAGCAACTTGAACATGGAGAGGGTTTTCACCACGAGGCCCTGACGGCGGATCAGCACAATATGTTTCTTTAAAAAATCACAATTGCGCCTGCGCTATCCAGCCTAATGGTCAAGGCAAATCACTACCCCCTTGTTCAACAAGAAACCGGGCGATATTCCAAACATGGCTTTGAACGATGCACTCAGGTGAGCAGAATCTGAAAAACCCGCATCAATGGCCGCTTCAGTCAGGCTGGCCCCCTTCGACACCACCTTCGCTACATGGGCCATGCGCCGCCAAAGTCGATACCGCCTGAAAGGCAGCCCCACTTCTTGGGCAAACAAGGCCCTGAACCGCGAACCCGACAGGCAGGCCAAACTGGCAGCAGCTTCAATGGAATTGAACCTGACTGGGCAAGCTTCCATTTCCCTGAGTACGTGCCTTATTTTTGAACAGGACTCCGATTGACTGCGCAAGGGCAAATACCCTTCAATGTCTTTCAGGGACAAACTCGCTTTGTCCATTGCACACAAAGCGTTTCGTGCTTTCAACAATGCGTTTTCTGTGACAAGCCGTGCTTCGTCTTGAAGGGGATCCAGGTAATAGAAAACCATTTGCGCATCGTTGCTGCATTTCAAATGGTGAAGGGTACCGCCAGGAATCAGTGCCGCAGTCACTTCATTCCAGTCACTCCAACCCTTCGTTTTTGACCAGGTGCGCAACGCCATGGGTTCATTCAAGGAAAATGCCAGCGTACAGGCTGCATTCAGGTGCGGCTCAAGATTCAAACCGGGGCCGATGTAGGCGGCCCTGGACGGGCCTATCAACAGTCTCATTTTCTCAGGCACTTTTTAAAAGTTTGTCTGCGCAGGTTCAAGCACAATAACTGATGTCACTTGCAAATGGAGAAAAGGAATGGCCTGGATTACAACCCTCAGCCTGTTGATCGCTGCGATCATTCACGCCCTGCCCGCGGTGGGTGTGCTGGGCGCCAACTGGCTGCACAAGCTGTATGGCATCGAGTTTACCGAGCCCAATACCCTGCTGTTGATGCAGCACCGCGCCCTGTTGTTTGGCGTGGTTGCCCTGGTTTTTCTGTATGCCATTGTTCAACCGGATTACCGCGTGTTTGCACTGGTACTGGGCTTAATCACCACGGTGGGTTTTGTGGTTCTGGCCCTGCCGTTCGAGGCGCACAATGGCTTGATTGTCCGGGTTGCGAAAATTGACGTGGTCGTCATTGTTTTTCTGGTGGCGGGGTTGCTGAATGAGCTGTTTTTCCTTGAGCATTGAACTGGCACAAAATTGATTCGCCCTGAAAGATTCACTACCATGTGAACCGTTAATCCATTCCAAGCCACGTTCATGCTTCAGTACCTCACGATTCCGGTCACCCAATTCGCGCAAAACTGTTCCATCGTGTGGTGCAGTGAAACCAATAAAGCGGCGATCATCGACCCGGGTGGTGACCTTGTCAAACTCACCAAGGCCATTGCGGACCGCAATCTGCAACTTGAAGCCATCTGGCTGACCCATGCGCACATTGACCACGCGGGCGGCGTGGCGGACCTGGCTGAGAAACTGAACCTGCCCATCATTGGCCCCCACGTGGGCGATCAATTCTGGATCGACCGGCTTGCAGACCAAAGCCGCATGTTCAATTTCCCCTTGTCCAAACCTTTCACACCCAACCGCTGGCTGGTGGATGGTGACACGGTTCAAATCGGCAACTGCGTTTTGAATGTTCGGCATTGCCCTGGACACACACCGGGCCACGTGGTTTTTCATTCAGAACAAGCCCAACGCGCTTTTGTGGGTGATGTGCTGTTTGTAGGCAGCATGGGGCGCACGGATTTTCCCGGTGGCGACCATGACACCTTGATTGACAGCATCCGCAATCGTTTGTGGCCCATGGGCAATGACACTGTGTTCATTCCCGGTCACGGCCCGGAAGGCAGCTTTGGTGAAGAACGCCGCCGCAACCCCTATGTTCGCGATCTGCAGTTTTAATCACTCGAGCTTACTTCAACACCTCGGCGGCGGGAATGGCTCTGGAATATCGGGGTATGCCTTGTTTGTCCAGCTTTGCTTCATGAACCTGCCAGTCGATTTGCTGGTCTTTGATCATCAATTGAACAAGCCAGCCGGTGTTTGAATCGGCATCATCAAAACCATTGAACACAAAATTACCCAAGCTGTAAAAAATCGGCTTGCCCTTGTAGGTTTCAATGTTTTGCGTCACATGTGGATGCCCGCCAATTACCGCATCCGCACCGGTATCAATCATGAGGCGTGCCAGTTGAACCTGCCTTTTCGAAGCGGTTTTTTCCTGCTCGAACCCCCAATGCGGAAAGGTGATCACATAATCTGCGCCATGAACTTCCTTGGCGCGGCGAATGCCGTACACCACGTAATCGTCCTCGCTCCAGGCCACGCCCGCACGGTCGGTCAGCGCTTCAAAACTTCGGGGGAAAAATTCGCTGTAACCCAGCAGCGCAATTTTCTTGCCCTTGACATTGAACACAAGGGGTTCGTGGGCCTGCTGAATATCCCGTCCACCACCAAAATACTTCAACCCGTTTTTTTCCAGCAGACTCAAGGTGTCGAGAAAGATTTTTTCGCCGTAATCATACGCATGGTTATTGGCCAGCGACACTGCACTGAAGTGCTTTTTAAGTACAGGCAAGACGCGGGGATGCGCCTTGAATACAAATGGTTTTTCTTCAGGCTTGCCTTTTTTTGCAGACACAGCGCATTCGAGATTCGCAATACTGAGGTCGGATGCAGCCAGTATTTTTTCAAAATCCCGGAAAGGGTCGTGTCCTTGCTGAATGGTGCGGCCAGGCGTTTCATCCAGCATGACGTCACCCACAAATGAAATAGTGATGGCCTGATCATCGGCCCTGACGCCAAAAGAACAAACGAGCAATACCAGAAACAGCAAGTGTTGGATCATGGTGCGCATTGATAAGTACATTCGTAGGCCAGGTGGTTTTCCAGGTAAGGCGCGTAGCTTTCAACCCGGCCCAGTTTTTTTCCACAACGGGTGTTGTCCAGCAACACCTCTTGTTTTGAAATCAACACAAACCTGTCTTTGGACTCGTAATACACATACGACTTGAATTTCGATGGCGCGTCCAGAAGGATCCCCGAAAACCGGAAACCATTGGACAAGTTCACTGAACCGATTTGCAGGGGATTTTCTTGTGGGGTATGGCGTGTTGACTGTTCTTCACCCGATGAACTGACATTGCACACCACGCTGGACCTTTCCTGTGCATGCAGCGCTGTTGGAACGCTCGTACACAAGGCCAAACCCAGAAAAACCCGACCAATCATTTTCATGATTGGGTCACCCAAAACGCGCCGATGATGGTTTTGACATCGCTTACTTCACCAGCCTTGATCTGCTTCATCAACTCCGCAGGCTCAACCAGCACCACATCCAGAAATTCGTTGTGATCCAGCTTGCGTTCCTGCAAGGTAAGGCCACGCGCCACATACAGCTCGATTTTCTCGGTTGAATAGGAAATGACAGGGTGAATGGTGGTGAGGTGTTCCAGCGACTGGGCCACATAACCGGTTTCTTCCAACAATTCACGGTGGGCAGTGGCCATCGGGTCCTCACCAGGGTCAATTTTTCCTGCAGGAAACTCCAGAAATATCTTGTGTAAGGGGTAGCGAAACTGCCGTTCCATCACAAAACGGCCATCGTCCAGTATGGGAATAATGGCTACGGCACCCGGATGCACCGTATACTCCCGCACCGACTCTTCCCCATTGGGCAGGCGAACTGTGTCACGGTTGACTTTCATCAATTGACCGTCAAACACGCGTGTGCTGGTGATGCAGGTTTCTTCAAGGTGCTTTTCTGAATTGGGCATGGTCATGAATTGTCAGTGTAGTCAGTCTTGCATTTGACCACATTGAATTCTCGGTGTTAACCCTAAGCTTGCCGGTGGTAAACTCAATCGCCAGCTTTTTGTGAATTTTTCCATGTCCCTCCTTTCCAGCCTATTGTTGCTTATCGTGGTGGCCCGCTTGTTCGGGCGCCTGTTTGCACGCTACAACCAGCCCGAACTGATTGGTGAAATTCTGGCGGGCGTGCTGCTGGGCCCTGCGCTGTTGGGCTTGATCGAGCCCAACAAAGCCTTGGCTGGCGTCACGGAACTTGCCGTATTCCTGATCATTTTGAATGCTGGCCTGGAAATGCGTTTCTCTGACATCTTTGGTGCGATGAAAGGCCGTGGCCTGCTGCTGGCAGCCATCAGCTTTTTCATTCCGTTCGGGGGCGGCGTGCTGGTGGCTGCAGCATTCGAACAAGACATCATGCGAATGATTTTTCTCGGCCTGTGTATTTCAATTACCGCATTGCCTGTGGCCGTGAAGTTGATGGACAGCCTGGGTATTCTTCACACGCCCATTGCCAAGTTTTCACTGGCCACCGCCGTGGTCAACGACGTGGCGGCACTGTTCATCCTGGGCATTGTGCTGAACCTGCCAGAAACGCTGACTCTTGGCGACGCGGGTGAAGCCGTAGGCATTGCCACGCTGAAACTGATGGCAATGGGCCTCGTGGTGTTGTGCCTGAACCAGTTGCTGAACTGGCTTGAAAAACGCAACGTCAATGTACAGGCCCTGCCGGAGGCCATGATCCGTGTATTCGGCCCCGAAGCACTGTTTGGAATTGTCATTGTGTTTGTGCTGGTATTTGGCACCATCAGTGAAGCACTGGGCTTTCACTTCGTGATCGGCGCATTTTTCGGTGCGCTGTTTCTCGACAAAAAGCACTTCATCGCGTCGCGCTACAAAGACCTGCAAAGCACACTCGGTTCTGTCACCAATGGCTTTCTGGGTCCGATCTTTTTTGCCTACCTCGGCTTAGAGCTGCAACTGGTCAGCCTCAGCGACTGGGAATTCCCCTTGATCGTCATCGTTGTTTCCATTGTGACCAAGCTGTTTGCCGGTTGGCTGGGTGGCTTGATGGTGGGCATGGAACACCGTGAAGCCATGGGCTTGGGTTGTGTGTTGAATGGCCGGGGAGTCATGGAGCTGGTGGTGGCCGGCATTGCCTACCAGAACGGTTTCATCGGTCCCACCATGTTCTCCACGCTGGTGCTGATGGGCATCGTGACCACCTTCCTGACTCCGATTTTCTTCAAGCAGGTTTACCGGGGCAACAAGCTTGAGGAATATCGGCAGGAAAGCCGCAGTCACTAGCCGCTATTGCGCAACCCTGTTGCAATGCCATTGATCGACAAGTGCACACCCCGTGCCACGCGTTCATCCAGCTCTCCATGCCGGTGCCTGCGCAGCAGTTCAACCTGCACGTGGTTCAGCGGGTCCACATAGGGGAAACGCGCTTCAATGGAACGCTTCAGTAGGGGGTTATCGGCCAGCAGTTCACTTTGCCCGGTCAGCCACAACAAACCCTCCACAGCCCGTGCATGCTCGGCGGCAATCTGGCCAAACACCTTTTCACGCAAAGCCACATCGTCGACCAGTGCCGCGTAGCGCGAGGCAATAGCCATGTCAGCCTTGGCCAATACCATGTTCAGCGTGGACAACATGGTGTTGAAGAAAGGCCAAGCCTTGGCCATGTCCTGAAGCGCCTGCCGATCACACGCATTGAGGGTTTCTCGCAGTGTGGCCACCGCCGTGCCAAAGCCATACCAGCCGGGCAACATCACACGGCTTTGCGCCCAACTGAACACCCAGGGAATCGCCCGCAAATCTTCAATGGTCCAGTCGGCCTTGCGTGAAGCAGGGCGGCTGCCAATGTTTAGGCTGGCAATTTCAGAAATCACGGTGGACTGCTTGAAGTACTCCAGAAAACCATCGGTGTTGTACACCAACTCTCGATAGGCCTTGAAAGCCAAATCCGACAACTTCGCCATCAAATCCAGGTAATGGCCGGGCACGTCGCGCGTCAGCTCCGTGTGTTCTGAAACCATCAGGTTGGCCGACACCAGCACCTCCAGGTTGCGCCTGCCCAGCGATTCAATGCCGTACTTGGCGGCAATCACTTCACCCTGTTCGGTCAGGCGAATTCGCCCGTCCACCGCACCGGGTGGTTGGCCCAGAATGGCGTGGTAACTGGAACCACCGCCACGCCCTACTGACCCTCCGCGGCCATGGAACAGGCGAATGTTCACGCCATGCTTTGCAAACACCTCCACCAAGCCAATTTCTGCCTGGTACAGGCTCCAGCCTGATGTCACAAAACCGCCGTCCTTGTTGCTGTCGGAATAACCCAGCATCACTTCCTGCACATCGCTGCGCGAGGCCACCAAGGCCCTGTACTCGGCAATGCCAAACAACTGGTCCATGATCGCAGGTGCGGCCTGCAAATCTTCGATGGTTTCAAACAGCGGCACCACGTTCACAGCCAACTCACCCGTGGCCACATTCAGCAAATGCGATTCTTTCAGCAACACAGCCAGTTCAAGCAGGTCGCTGACCGAGGCTGTTTTGGAAATAATGCAGTTTTGAATGGCGGCTGCGCCCAGCATGTCGTGGGCCAGTTTGGCTTTGCGAAAAATCGCCATTTCACTGTGGGTGCGTTCGCTGTAACGCAATGAATCGCTGAACAGCAGGCGTGGTGTGCGCAATTCATTGCACAACAACTCGACCCGTTCAGCTTCCGTGCTGGCCAGATAATCGGTACGACCCAGACTGGCCTGCCTGAACAAATCCGCCACGACATCTTCAAACACATCGCTGTTTTGGCGCAGGTCCAATGCCATGAGCGAGAACCCAAACACTTTCACCTTACGAGCCAGCACCGCCAAGCGGCCTTCGGCAATGCGCTGCATGCCGTTCTCGCTCAGGGCGCTGAACAAGGTGTTCAAATCAAGCAGCAATTCTGCCGGGCTGGCGTAGGCTTGCGCCACACACTGCCCCTGCTGCGCCTGTTGCAATGTGGCCGCCACCCGGTTGTGAATAGCGACACAAGCGCGGCGCAGTGTTTCATCCAGCCGGTGAGCTGACTCTTCACCCGAGGTGTTGGCCAGCGCAGTCAGCGGGGGGTTGGGTTTCAGGAAATAATCCGTCACGCTGAATTCGCGGATCAGGCAATTCATTTCTTCAAGGTAGTGAACAAGCGCCTTGCTGCTTTGAATTTTCAGGGTGGTGTCTAAAACTTGCGCAGTCACAAACGGATTGCCGTCACGGTCCCCACCAATCCAGGAGCCCACGGTCAACACCTTGCCCAGCGGGTCTTTATTCCCTGGCAAAAAATTGTCGGTGCTGGGCAGGTTCAACAGGCTTTGCAGCTTGCGGTACACCTGCGGCACCTGTGCAAAAAATGTGGAATCGAAATACGCCAGCGCATTGTTCACCTCGTCAATCACGCTCAGCTTGTTTCTTCGCAGCAGGCGGGTTTGAAACAGGCGTTGCACGGCGGCCTTCAATTCATCGCGCCAGGCTTGTGCTTCTTCCTTGGTCAGCTGAATTTCATCGCGTTGGCGGATCAGGGCAATAATGCTTTGCTGTGCGTCCAGCACGCTTTTGCGTTGCACCTCCGTGGGGTGCGCAGTCAACACCGGCACCGATTCGGTTTGATTCAGACGCGCCAACAAATTGTCACGGTTCACGCCCACCCGGTTCAATTCGGGAATGGTGTAATCCAGGCTGGCTTCACGGGCTGGCATACCCGCCAGTTCATGCTGCCGGTTGCGGCGAATCAGGTGGCAATCTTCTGCAATGTTGCTCAACATGGAAAAAATCGAGAACGAGCGAATCAGCGAGATGGTTTCATCCTGCGACAAGGCTTCCAGCCGCGCCTCCAGTTTGGCTCGCGCGGCCTTGTCGTCAAAGCGGCGGTACTGCACCGACAACTGCCGCACTTCCTCAATGGCTGCAAACACGGGCTGGCCCTGTTGCTCGGCAATGATTTCCCCAAGCAACGCACCCAGCAGGCGAATGTCATCCCGCAGTTGCTGGTCTTTGTCTTCGATGTTCACAGTCCGTCCTCCGACCAGATTGCGCCTGCCCGCATGGCCATGGCCGTGGCCGATGAGGGGCCATACGTGCCGCTGGTGTAAGGCACTGGCTCCATGCCATGGCTTTTCAGATCATTCAAAATTCGATCGACAAATTGCCATTGGGTTTGTACTTCATCCCGGCGCAAAAACAGGCCCAGACGACCCCGCAGAATGTCGGTAATCAAGCGCTCATAAGCATCGCGCACAGGAATGCGCCAGGTGTTGAAAAAATCCAGGTCGAGTGACACTGGCTTCAAACGTTCGCGTTCACCGGGTGTTTTGGCGAGCAACTTCAATTCCAGTTTGTCTTCAGGTTGCAGGTGAATCACCAACTGGTTGCCCACCCACTGACCACCCACTGGTTCAAACAGGGGCTTGGGCACATCCCGAAACTGGATCACGATTTCCGCAAAGCGGCGCGGCATGCGCTTGCCGGTGCGCACCAGGAATGGCACACCGGCCCAGCGCCAGGTTTGTACCTCAGTGCGAAACGACACATAGGTTTCCGTGGTGGAGTTGGGGGCCACGCCTTTTTCATTGCGATACTTGGGCACGGGCTGGCCTTTCACATAGCCTTCGCCGTATTGACCCACCACAATTTCTGGAATACCGCTGACCTGGGGCACTTTCAGTGAACGCAACACCTTCAGTTTTTCGTCGCGCAGCGAATTTGCTTCCAGGGAAACGGGCGGCTCCATGGCCACGGTGGCCAGCAACTGCAACATGTGACTTTGCACCATGTCCCGCAGTGCGCCGGCGTGTTCGTAAAAACCGGCCCGGTCTTCAACACCTAGGTCTTCGGCCACGGTAATTTGCACATGGGCCACGTGCTCGCGGGTCAGCAAGGGTTCGAAAATGCGGTTACCCAAACGCAAGGCCAGCAGGTTTTGCACCGCCTGCTTGCCCAAATAATGGTCAATTCGATACACCTGCGATTCATCCAGCTTGGCCGCAACGGCTTCCTCGATCAAGGCCGATTCTTTGGCATTGAAACCCAGGGGCTTTTCCAGCACCAAACGCAACTTGGCTGGGTCACGCACTGTCGGAATGCAATTGATCAAGTCAATAAAGCGCGACGAAGGCAGCGCCGCGTAATGAACCACGGGCTCGGGGCAACCCGCCACTGCATTGGCCATCGCCTTGCACGATTCTACCGTGCCCAACACCACCTGCAGCGTTTGCAGGTAAGGCAGCAGGGTAGAGATAGACTGGCGTGCCGCCTCGTCACCAGCCGCAGCCAGAAAAGCATCGACTTGCGCCAAGGCCTCGGTGGGACTTAAGGCCTCGCGCTGTGCAAAGATGATTTTGGATTCTGGGGTGAAGTAACCCGATTTGGCCAAATGGGCCAGCGCAGGAATAATTTTGCGCTTGGCCAAATCACCACCGGCACCGTGCAACACGAATGTGAATGAGCTCACGGGCAGGGGAGAATTGTCGGTCATATTGGCATCCAGAATAGTTACATTAATTGCTTGTTTTTTGTAATTATGTTACAAACAGGGCACCTCTACAAGCCATCTTATCAAGGTCTGTGCGATGACTACGACACTTCACCCCACGTTGCTGGCGCTTCGCGAGCAAATCGAACAACGCTCCAAATCAAGCCGGACAGCCTATTTGAACAGCTTGCCACAAGGCCCACAAAACCGCACTGCAGTGGGCTGTGCCAACCTGGCCCACACCACGGCCATTTACCCTGGCAGTACAAAGCGTGTCATTTCATTACACAAATCACCCCATATCGGCATTGTGACCGCCTACAACGACATGTTGTCAGCCCACCAACCTTTCGTGGACTACCCCGAAATGATTGCGTTACACGCCCGCGCCTTAGGCGCCACAACACAAGTTGCGGGTGGCACGCCCGCCATGTGCGATGGCGTCACCCAGGGCCGCGAAGGCATGGAACTGTCCCTGTTCTCGCGTGATGTAATCGCCCTGTCAGCGTGCGTGGGTTTGTCTCACGACGTGTTCGATGCCGCAATCCTGCTGGGCGTGTGCGACAAAATCGCACCCGGCTTGCTGATCGGTGCATTGGGCTTTGGCCACCTGCCCTTTGTGTTCATTCCGGCAGGGCCCATGGAAACTGGCCTGTCAAATTCCGAAAAAGCCAAAACACGCCAACTGGCTGCACAAGGTAAAGCTACCCGCGAAGTCTTACTGCAGTCTGAAGAAAAGTCGTACCACAGCCCAGGCACCTGCACCTTTTACGGCACAGCCAACTCGAACCAGCTGATGCTGGACTTCATGGGTTTGCAGTTTCCCGGTGGGGCGTTCAACCTGCCTACCAGCCCGCAACGCCAGGCCTTGATTGCAGAAAGCGTTCGCGCGATTGAAAGCGCCACACGCAACCCAGCGTTAAAGTTGGGCACATTGGTGGACTCGCGTTGCCTGGTGAATGCACTGGTGGGTTTGATGGCCTCGGGCGGATCAACCAACCACACCATCCACTGGATCAGCGTGGCCCGCGCCGCCGGTTACCTGATCAACTGGAGCGACCTCGAAGTCATTTCCAGCGTCACCCCGCTGCTGACCCGCGTGTACCCCAACGGCTCTGAAGACGTGAATGCCTTTCACGCCGCAGGGGGCACAGCGGGGCTTCTAGACACCTTGATTGACGGTGGCTTTGTCGACGGCGAGGCCCCCACCGTGTGGGGCACAAGCTTGGGCAATACCGTGGCTGAAGTACTGCCCACAGCAGAAACATTTTCCACCCGCAAACCGGAAGCAACGCGCAACCGGGAAGTGCTACGCCCCCACGATGACCCGTTTGAGTTGGATGGCGGCATTCGCCTGATGCAAGGCAACCTGGGCCGGGGCGTGTGCAAGGTTTCGGCCGTTAAACATGAACACCGAATGGTTGAAGCACCCTGCCGCGTGTTCACCGACCAGCAGCAGGTCATCGACGCATTCGATCGGGGTGAATTCACTCAGCCCGTGGTGGTTGTGGTGGCACATCAAGGGCCCCGCGCCAATGGCATGCCCGAGCTGCACAAGTTGACCCCCCTGCTGGGCGTTCTGCAAGATCAAGGCCTGCCCGTGGCCTTGGTCACCGATGGGCGGATGAGTGGTGCGTCCGGCAAGGTTTTGTCAGCCATTCACATTTGCCCCGAGGCCAAGGCCGATGGCCCAATTTCCCGCCTGCGCGATGGCGACATGGTGCGCGTGGACGCCGATGAAGGCCTGCTGCACACCACGGCCAACTTGGATGAACGCGAGCCCATGCCCACACCCGCGCAGGCGGTAAGCCATGGCCGTGGATACTTCCAGGTGTGGCGCAACACCGTGAGCAGCGCCGAAGAGGGTGCCAGCAATTTGTTCGCCGAATAACAGGAGCAACACCATGAATAATTATTCAAACCACATCGAACAGAACACTGAGCACAAAACGGATCGAATTGAACGCACCAACACCTGGCTGCGCCAAGGCGTTTTGCCGGTGGTGGTCATTTCGAATGTGAAGCAGGGCCTTGAAATTGCTGAAGGCCTTTGCGCTGGGGGAATCACGCAAATTGAAATCACCTTGCGGACGTCAGCCGCACTGCAAGCCATGGGGGAGATTGCAAAACAGTTTCCCGACATGCACCTGTCCGCAGGCACTGTGTTGACGGCTGAGCAATTTGATCAAAGTGCCGACCACGGCGCCACGCTGTTCATTTCACCTGGTTTGACGGAAGCACTGGCTGCGCATGCATTGAAAAAGGGATATGCCTGGGTGCCCGGTGTGGCCACCGCATCGGAAATGATGCGCGGGCTTGAACTGGGCTTTGAGTTGCTGAAGTTTTTCCCCGCCATGGCAGCGGGTGGGCCCAAGGCGCTCGCAGGCATTACCGCACCCTTGGCCGCAGCGCGTGTTGTGCCCACTGGCGGAGTAACACTTGAGAACCTGCCGCAGTGGCGCGAAATCAAGGCGGTGCAGGCAGTGGGTGGAACCTGGCTGACCGCTGGGCTGGACGGTGTTACCGATGTGGCCAAGGTGGTTGAGCAGCGTGCAGCGCAAGCTGTGGCGGCGTGGAATGGCACAGTGTTGGTGTGAGCACTGCTTCTCCGTTGCGCGATTTGGACCGGCTTCCTGTTTAGGCCTGCCCAGCGTGGATTGCCCGATTCCGCACAGAAAACCGCTGATCCCTTTTTGAAGTAAAACTTTGCATTCACATCAACCCGACAAAACAAACGGTCGGGTTGATGTGTCGCCATCGGTTTCACCTCTCGGCGAACATGCAAACCTTGTTCAAACGGGGCGGTTTTCTTGAATGTGCGAAACTGGCAAGTGCACTGCCGGGAAGACCGTGAAGCACCCGGCTCATGCGCGCGGAACGAATTCTTGAGCCACGCCAATGACAAGCAATCAGCACAGGCTCTTCAACATGGGCAGGCCAATTTAGCACGAGCGCCAAGGTGCACCGAGCTGAGCCAGTGCCAGTGCTCGCTGTACGCGATGATTCACCGTCTGGTTCCAGTCCATTCAGCAGCGACATTCCAATCGCTTCGCCATTCAAGAAAACCTGCCCGTTTGAATTCACATGCAACGTTCGGCTGCAAGCCGACAACACACTCGACCATCCCTTTTGTCGAGTGTGTTGAGTCAATGTGAATTTCAATAAGGGAGATACAGGTTTTCTGGCGGGCGATTGGAATTCCGCTGAATGGGGGCATGCAACAAACCATGGTGAGTCAATATCTGCCCTGAATGGGCAGGCAACAAACAACGGTGAGTCGGCACTCGGGTTACACCCAAGTGGCATTCACCGGCCCGCATGCGACACTTCAAACCAGTATCCACAAGAACAACACCATGTCTTCCACCCTTCATAGCCCGCCCCCACTGCGGATGTCCTTCATCATCTGGGGTCTGGCCGCCGCGTTTTACCTCTTCGGTTTTTTTCAACGCGTCACCCCGGGCGTATTGACCGAGGAACTCAGCGCCACGTTTGACCTCAGCCGCGCAGCTTTGGGCAATTTGTCTGCGTTTTACTTCTACTTTTATGCCGCGATGCAAATTCCGGTTGGCCTCTTGGTGGATCGAATCGGGCCACGAAAAATTCTGACTGTAGGTTGCATTCTCGGCGGCCTGGGCGCACTGATGTTTGGTTTTGCGCCAACCCTTGGCTGGGCTGCCGTTGGCCGTGGCCTGGTGGGTGGCGCAGTGGCTGTGGCATGGGTATCCATGCTGATGCTGGTTGCCCAATGGTTTTCGCCAAGCCGTTTTGCCAGCATGTCGGGGGTTAGCCTGGCCGTGGGTACGATGGGTGCGGTGCTGGCCGGGGTACCCTTGCGTGCCTTGTCCGATCTGTTTGGCTGGCGCATTGTCATGGCAGGCAGCGGCATCGTTGCCTTGTTGCTTGGTCTGTTGATCTGGATCTACGTGCGCGACATGCCCACGCAGCGGGGCTATAAAAACCACGTGGCCAAGCGGCCAGACCATGAAGTTGCCCTGCCCTTGCTCACTGCACTGGGACACACCCTGCGTTTTCCTGCGGTGTGGCTGATTTTCTGGATTCCCAGCGGAGTTTGCGGCGCCATACTGACATTCACGGGCCTATGGGGGGTGCCTTACCTCACGACCTTGCAAGGCTTGTCCGTGAAGGAGGCATCACTCATTGTCACTGGCATGCTGATTGCATTCGCAGCAGGCAGCCTGTTTTTCGGTGCATTGTCCGACAAGCTCAAGCAACGCAAACTGCCTTACCTGCTCGGTGCCGCTTTCTCGATCAGCGGCTTTCTTGTGATCGGTTTGCAGCCCGAATTGCCTATGCTGGCGGTGTCGGTGTTGCTTTGGGCTTCAGCCTTTGGCGGCGGTTCCATGGTGCTCAGTTTTGGGTACGTGAAAGAATCCGTTCCACACCATCTTGGTGCCACAGCAGTAGGCATTGTGAACCTGGGAGTGATGGTTGGCCCACTGATTCAACAACCGCTGCTGGGCGCTATTCTGGATTACTACGCTACTGCAGAACACATCACCGGGGCCTACTCCAAAGCGGGCATGACCATCTGCATGCTGGTTCTGGCCGTGTGGATCGCCACCTCCACACTGACCCTGCTGCTAAGCCGCGAAACGCACGCCAAACCCCGGTTTGCTTGACCAGTACACACCGCGCCACACACGACGCACGATCCTTGGCGCGCGGGTGCTTCGGGCCGATGACGTTGAGCTGAACGTCGAAGTCGTCGCAACTGACCAATCAGAAAACTTGCCGACTTTGTATGTTGAGTTCAAACGGTCGCGACAGCGAAAGCCAAGGCCCGACCATCTTTTTTGGAGGGCTTGGCTTAGTGCGACTCAACATGCAAAGTCGGAATGCCAAGTTTTCGGTCAGTTGGGACACTTCGAGTTCAGGTCAAAAGACCAGAGTTCAGCTCAAAAGACCTATGGGTTTCAGAGGACACACAACACCGATGCGATAACAAGGCGTGGCTATAACAAAAACAAGTCGGAGGGGGCTATTTGGCGTGGAGGAATTAGGTGGGTCACGCAAGGTGATGTATTCAAGCGCCGAGGAACTGATGCAGTCCTCGGTCGCGGCAAGCAATTGTCAGTCAATGCAACGTAACCGGATGTTGCATCCAGGGTTTGTAACCTTCAATAAAGGCTTCGATGTCATCAATATCAGGTTCCTGGGCGGCCAGGTATTTCACCTCTTCGCGGAATCGTTCAGCCGCATCACCCTGCAAAAAGAGTTCGCGCTGATTGTTCTTGTCCACGATTTCAATGCCAAGGCTGGGTTGCCCCTCGCTCATGACCAAATCCACCACGCAGTAAAAGGGGCTATCAATCATCATTAACATCGCAAACCTCCAAATAATACTTTCAGGTTGAATATGGTGATCTCTATAGCAATTTCAAGGCCACGCGCGTGGCGTCAAACCCCTTAGGCCGTACCCTCCACAAGAGTTATATCGGCAAACCAATCAGTCCATTGAGGCTCTTTCAACAACTTTAACACTTGTTCCGGATGACTTTGACTTTCCAGTTCCACTAACAATACATCGGGTTGATTCAATCTTAACGTGCGAGCTAGGTGAGTAGTCAGCACCAATTTAGAGGAACAACACAAACACCCCGGGCTGAGCCGCAGCACATGAGTGCCTTGGGCTTTGCGTTGCTCGTCAGCCCGGAACAGGTCAGCCTGTAATTGCACGGATGCCACAGCAAAAATTTCGGCACTGGCCAACAAGGTCACTTTTCCAGAATTTGAGTGGTCGATCAGCAGTTGATCAATGGCCCGTGCCCGGTGTTCTGGATTACGGCCAGAAACAAGAAACACGCGGGTTTTCATTTGCGCCAGAAAGCAGGGGTGAACAATACGAGAATGGTGAACATTTCCAGTCGGCCCAACAGCATGGCGAAGGAATACACCCAAGTCTGAAAGTCCCCAAGACTTGAATAATTGGACGCCGGGCCCAGAACACCCAAGCCAGGGCCGGTGCAATTGATCATGGCAATGGTGCCGGTCAATGCAGCGATGGGCTCAAGGCCGGTGAACATTTGAATCATGGTGATCGTGATGATGCTCATCCCATACATCATCATGAATGCCAGCACACCGGAAATGACCTGGGAACTGACCACCGTGTCCCGAATGCGAACCGGGTTAACCGCGCGCGGGTGAAGGGTTCGCGACAATTCGCCCACCGCATGTTGAAACAGAATGACCGCACGCAGCATTTTGATGCCACCGCCGGTTGAACCTGCAGCAGAAGCAAACACGCTGAGAAACAACATGAAAAGGGGGGCAAAGAAGGGCCATTGTGCGAAATCGGTATTGGCAAAGCCCGTGGTAGTTGCCACGGAAACCACGTTGAACAGACTGAACCTGAATGCTTCGCTAAAGGTGGTGTACTGCTGATGTGCCAACAGGAAAGTTGCAATCAACAATACCGACACCAGCATCAACACCAAAAACCACTTGGTTTCCGGACACATCACATAAGGGCGGAATGACTTGCCACGCCAGGCCAGAAAATGAATCGCAAAGTTGATACCTGAAATCAACATGAAGGCGACCGATACCATTTCGATTGCCGGTGAATCAAAGTAAGCAAAACTGGCATCGTGCGATGAAAATCCCGACAGCGACATGGTGGTGCCCGAATGCATGAAAGCATCCAGCCAGGTCATGCCGGCCAGTTTGTAGCTGACCGCACAGGCCAAAGACAGTGCCAGATAAACCAGGTAAAGCGACTTGGCAGTCTCGGTGATTCGTGGGGTTAGTTTGCTGTCCTTCATCGGGCCAGGCGTTTCCGCCTTGAACACCTGCGAACCACCCACACCCAGCAGCGGCAAAATGGCCACCGCCAGAACGAGGATGCCCATACCACCGATCCACGACAACAGGTGGCGCCAAATGTTGATACTGGCAGGCATGGTGTCCAGACCGGTCAACACGGTGGCGCCGGTGGTTGTCAGGCCGGATACGGTCTCGAAGTAGGCGTCCGTGAAACTAAGGTCATCAAAAAACAGAACCAGCGGAATGGTGGAAAAGGCCGGAATCAGCGACCATACAGCAGACACCAACAGGAATCCGTCCCGTGGCTGCAATTCCCGCTTGAACCGTCGGGTTAGAAAATGTGCAGCAAGACCGACGAAAAATGTGGTCAGGAATCCGGTTGCGAATGCATCAACCGTGGGCTCGTTGGTCGCAAAAGCATAGGCCAGCGGAACGAGGAAAGCCACGGAGAACAGCGCCGTAGCAAAGCCCAGAACGGTGACAACCGGAAAAATTGAGCTTCTCATCGCGGGTGCGCCACTTTAGATGAACCCCACACCAACCTGAAACAGCTTTTCCACCTGGGGCACCAGTTTGCGGTTTTCAACAAAAGTGATGATGTGGTCTTCCGATTCAATCACCGTGTCGTGGTGCGCCATGATGACTTGGTCCCCACGCACAATCGCACCGATCACTGCACCCTTGGGAATGTCGATTTTTTCAATGCTGCGGCCAATCACCTTCGACGACTTGGCATCACCGTGGGCAATGGTCTCAATGGCCTCGGCAACGCCGCGTCTCAGCCGGTGCACCGCCACCACATCACCGCGTCGAATGTGCTTGAGCAACTCGCTCAGTGTGGCATTTGACGGCGCCAGCGCAATGTCGATCTGCCCGCCCTGCACCAGCTCGGCATATACCTTGCGTTGAATCAGCGCGATGACTCGGCGTGCGCCCATGCGCTTGGCCAGAAGCGAGGACATGATGTTGTTCTCGTCATCGTTGGTCAGTGCGATGAAGGTGTCCACATCCTGTACATTTTCTTCGGCCAGCAAGTCTTCATCCGTGGCATCGCCATACAACACCAGCGTGCGCGAACCCAGCTGGCTGGCCAGGTCTTCGCAACGCTTGCGGTCGGCATCAATTACTTTCACCTGGTAGTTTTCTTCCAGGCTTTTGGCCAACCTCAAACCGATGTTGCCTCCACCGGCAATCATCACTTTGGTCACCGGCTTGGACATGCGCCGAAGTTCGGCCATCACGGTGCGCACATGCTCGGTCGCGGACAGGCAAAAGACCTCATCACCGGGTTGGATTGTCGTGTAACCCTCCACAGCAACAGGCTGGTTTTCACGAAACAACGCCACAATGCGCACATCGATCTTGGGAAGGTGCTTGCGTATGTCTTCAATCGGATGCGACACCAAAGGCCCGCCTGCATAAGCACGTACGGAAACCAGTGTGACCTTGCCATCGGCAAAATCCAGCACTTGCAGGGCGTCGGGAAACTCAATCAGCCGTTCAATGTGGTCGGTCACGCTTTGCTCAGGGCAAATCACATGGTCGACATTGAAGCCTTCATCACCATGTAAATTGGCCTGTTCCATCATTTCAGGTGAACGCACACGGGCAATGCGGCGGGGCACATTGAACATCAGGGCGGCCATGCGGCACGCCACCAGGTTGGTTTCGTCGTTGCGGGTTACGGCCACCAGCATGTCCGCGTCTTCGGCGCCGGCCTGTTTCAACACACGCGGAATGGCACCATTGCCTGCAATGGTTCGCAAGTCAAAACGGTCTTGCATATCTGCCAGCACTGCCGGGTCCGGGTCAATCAGGGTAATGTCATTGTGTTCGGACACCAGGCTTTCCGCGAGGCTTGCGCCCACGCGTCCGGCACCAACAATAATGATTTTCATGCGATATTTTTGCGTGCAGTGCGGCCCACTTCAACGCCCAGCTGCTTGAGTTTGCGATAAAGGTGCGTTCGTTCAATGCCAGTACGTTCAGCCAGACGGGTCATGCTGCCATTTTCAAGCCGCAAATGGTATTCGAAGTAAATTCGCTCAAATGAATCTCGGGCGTCGCGCAACTGAGCGTCCAGGTCGAGCGTGGACAACTCAGCCAAGGCCAAACCCAAGGGGCTGGTGTCTGGCGTGGATGATCCGCTGGCCGGGGCACCGGGGGTCGTTGCGCCCAATCCTTGCGCAGCGCCGTTTTTGGGTTGGGCCTGCATCAATGCACGTGCCGACTGCACCATTTTTCCGCGCGCCAGGCCTTTCTCAACAGCACCCAGCAACTTTTGCAGTGAAATGGGTTTTTCAAGAAAGTCCAGTGCGCCAATTCGTGTGGCTTCCACGGCCGTGTCGATTGTGGCGTGGCCGCTCATCATGATGACGGGCATGGTCAAAAGACCCTTGACGGACCATTCTTTCAGAAGGGTTACACCATCGGTGTCAGGCATCCAGATGTCGAGCAGCACCAGGTCAAGCTGCTCCTGCTCGCGCAAAGTTCTGGCCTGGCTTGCATTTTCTGCAAGCAGCACCGCGTGTCCTTCGTCACCCAGAATTTCAGACAGCAATTCCCGAATTCCAATTTCGTCATCAACAACGAGAATGGTCGCCATGGTTAGAGAGTTCCTTTGTTATGCGGCCTGACTATGTTCGGCATTGTTCAACGTGTTTTGCAAGACAGGGAAGGTCAGTTCCACCGCCGCACCAACCACTCGTCCTTGTGCATCTACCCTGTTGCGTATGGCAATTCGCGCTTTGTGTTCGTCGGCGATTTTTCTCACGATGGCCAAACCCAAACCGGTACCCTTGGTCTTGGTGGTAATGTACGGCTCGAAGGCCTTGGCCAACAAGTCCGGATTAAACCCGGGGCCATTGTCGGCTACCACCAATTTCACACCGACCAGTTGGTCTTGATCACCTTCCGGCGATTTCAAGCCCTCGGTTCTCAACTCCACACGAGGTTTATCGCAATCCGCACAAGCGTCTAATGCATTTTGCAACAAATTGTGGATCACTTGGCGCAACTGCGACGAATCTCCCGCCACCAGCGGCAAATTTTCAGTCAATTTCGGAATGAAGCGCGTGTCCAGTTGTTCTTCCATGCCCACATGCACATCGTACAGCGCCAATACATCCACCACCAAGTCGTTCAGGTCCAGCGGTTTCAGGTCGGCGGGCGGCAAGCGTGCGTAATCACGGAAGTCGTTCACCAACCGCTTCAGTGACTCCACTTGATTCACGATAGTACGCGTGGCTCGCTGCAAAATGCCCGATTCAGGTTCCTGCAGCTTGTCGGCCAGTTTCATTTGCAGGCGCTCTGCAGACAACTGGATGGGCGTTAGCGGATTCTTGATTTCATGGGCAAGGCGGCGGGCCACTTCACCCCAGGCCGCCGTGCGCTGGGCGGAAATCAGCGCAGTGATGTCATCACACACCAGCACATAGCCCGCCTTTTCGCCCGGCAGGCGAGAACCCCTGACCAGAATGGACTTTGAACTTTGGGAATCAAATGCGCGGGGAATTTCAAGCTGCTTTTGCCAGATCCCGCTGTCCTCACCCTCAGTGCCCTGGTGGTCTGCCACGCTTGCGCGCACCGCCATTGCAAAGCCTTCGAGACCAGGCATTTCATCCAGTGTGTGGCCCTGGTTCTCGGCCAGTGACCGGTCGAAAATCCGCAGGGCGCCATCGTTGTACATTTTCAGGCGCAGCTTGTGGTCCAGCACCAGGACCCCAGCCGACAGACTGGTGAGCAAGCTTTGCAGGAAGTCGTTGTTGGCAGCCAGCTGGTTCTGGTTGGCCTGCAAACGTCGCTGCGCTTCCGACAACTGCCGGGTCATGGTGTTGAAGGAATCGACCAGCTCGCGCAACTCATCATCGGCATTCACCGGTTGCATGGTTTTGAAGTCACCGCTGGCCAAAGCCTTGGTTCCCTCCGCCAGCCACAACAGGGGCGAAGACAAGCGTGATGACAACCAGAATGCGGCTGCCACCGACACAAACACGGTCAGCAACAGCGCAAGCGTCAGGGTGATGCCATAAATCTTGCGCAAACCGGAACGCGACAACTGCAATTCCTGGTAGTCCCGGTATACGCTTTGTACGGCATTGGCCCGTTGGGAAAGGGTGGTGGGCACCGGGTGCATGATCTGCACATACCGCTGGCCCAGATCAAAACTGGTCAAGGGAGGCGCAATCGGCACCACAACACGCATGTACAGCCTTTCCTCGGGGTCATCCGGGTCGGGCTCAATCTGCTGGAATGGCCGGGTCATCAGGGCTTGGCGCAACATGACCTGGGTGGGCAGGCTGGGCAGCAAGCTGTCCAATGCACCACCGGAGCTGCCAAGGATCTGGCCTGTTTCGGTCAACAAAGTCAACTCTTGCACATTGGCCGCATCGCGCAGGCGCGGCAACTCCAACAGTTGCTCGCTGGGTGTGGCGCGAGAAAGCTCAATCGAGATCGACTGGCCTTTCAAACTGAGTTCATTGATCAGGCTGTCCAGTGCGGTTTGCCCCAAGTTCAAACCCGACTCCAACGCGCCGTCCACCCGCACGTCAAACCAGCTGTCGATACTTTTTGCAAGAAACTGCACCGAGACGAGATACAACACAAAACCGGGAATCAGGCCCATCAGTGCAAATGAAACCGACATGCGCAACATCAGGCGGGAACCAAATACACCTGCCCGATAACGCCGCACCATGCGCACAACCAGCAACAGCAAAATCGCAAACAGACCTGCCGCAATCACGCCGTTCAAAGTGATCAGCAAAGGATAGTTGCTTTCGAAGAAATCGGTGTTCGACGACGCGGAAGCGAGCAGGAACAGAAACACGCCCCCCAAGCCACCCATGATCAACAGGGTGTAGCGCAGCCACCGGGTATTTTCCAGCCAGGGATTCATTTGAGCGCCTCGCGCCGGGGCGTGAATTCAAAAGTCAGCCATTCGGATGACAAATCCCATTCGCTGTTCACCAGGGCGCTGATCTGAAAAGGCTTGGGCAATTCCGTCAACAGCAAGCGAAAACGCACATGGGCCACATAGGGCTCGCCAATCGCAATTCGGTCACGTGGTATCACCGACCAATCCTTGATTTTCACCATGTGCTGCATCACGTCCTCAAGCGTTGGCGCATTGTAGGTACTGGACGGGGTAATCAGGCGGTAGGTGCGGGTGAGTGCGTTGTACGACAAATTGTAAGGGTAGGTCGTGTTGACGACCTGCTCGTCCACCCAGTACCAGCGCGGGCGAGTCAACTCAAAATCGACAGCAAACTGCAAGGGCAATCCACGGTCAACAGCCTCCCGAAGCTTGTGGCCCAACTGGATGTTGAATTCCGCAGCAAGGCTCCAGCCCGCTTCTGCGGGTGGCCTGGTTGGCTCCAGCTTCACCGCGGTGACCTTGGTCACAGAATCCTGCTGCGCGAAAGCCAATACAAGGCTGCCCAGCAGGATCAGGCCCAACAGGGCCTGCAGCATGCGGGACCAACACAAAGGGCGAGCCTGGCTAGGTTTCAAGGCACACCCTCAACTGGTGGGAGATTTTTCGAACTTGGCGTAGAAAAAGCCGTCAGGTGACGCATCGAACCCAGCGTTCTCGCTGCCGGTTGACCTGGTTGGCAATACCAGGCCGGGCGCCGCAAGGGCCACTGCATCGGGATGGTTGTCTTGGAAAGCTGCTGCCAACTGGGGGCCCTCTTCTGGAAAGATGGAACACGTCACCAGCAAAAGTGTACCGCCCGGCTTTAGCGTAGACCACAAGGCATTCAGTAATTTGTGTTGTAGGCGCGACAACTTGGCCACATCGTCCGGTCTGCGCAACCAGGGAATGTCCGGGTGACGGCGCACCACACCTGAACCGGTGCAGGGCACGTCCGCCAAAATGCCGTCGAAAGGCACGCCATCCCACCAGCTCTCCAGTTGCTCGGCTTGGGCCACTTTCAGTTTCAGATTCCATTGTCCGGTCAAGGTGGGGGCAATGCGGCGAATGTTGTCTTCAACGCGGTCCAGGCGGTGCGGGCTTGAATCGAGTGCCACCAGGTCAATGTCCGCCAGCTCCAGCAAGTGGCCTGTCTTTCCGCCAGGTGCCGCACAGGCATCCAGAATTCGCTGACCATTTTGCGGGTTCAGCAAAGGTGCAGCCATTTGGGCGGCGCTGTCCTGTACCGAGACGTGCCCAAGCTCGAAACCGGGCAGGGACGACACAGGCACCGGTTTTTCAATCCACACGGCCTGGGGGCCTATCACCGATGCGACCATGCCAGCGGCATTCAATTGGTCCGAATAGGCCTGGGTCGTCATGCAACGGCTGTTGACACGCACCACCAAAGGCGGATGACTTTGCGCCTGGGCCAGTACCGTTTGCCATTGCTCTGGGTGACCCGCCTTGAGTTGTTCCACCCACCACACTGGCAAGTTGTGCTGGGCCAGTGGGTCTTCAAGCGCTTTAGTTCGCCAGGTGTTTGCATCACGTAGAAAGTTTCGCAGGCAAGCGTTGGCCAGGCCTTTTGCGCGCGCAAACTGTTCGCTGCCGGTGCAGGCATACACCATCTGATCGACCACCGTGTGCGCGGGGTACTTCGGGTTCTTGCCTTCCCACAACAAGCCGAAACCAAGGGCCATCAGCTCGTTCAACGGTTCCGGGCTCAGCAAGGGCTTTCCGCTGATCAGGCGCGTAAGAACCTGGCCCTGCCCCATGTGGCGCATGCCGAAGTAAGCGAGATCCTGGATGGCGCCCAACGCCTGGGGCGTTTTGACGCCCTTGGTTTCCTGGGCAATGGCCTGGTCCAGTGAACGACCCTCACGCAATACACGGGTCAGAACGGCTGCGGCTTTCAACAGGGCAAATGCAAGGCTTGCTTCAGCCAGCTTTGGCGGCTTGGTATTCATCATTTGAACAATTTCTGGAGAGGGGTCTGTAATCAGGAACAGCAGGCGTTTTGCCTGCCATCGACTTGTATTCGCTTGTTTATATTGCTTTGTTTTATTCAGGTACCCAGCTGGCTTCCGGCATTCAGACCCAGTGCTTGCGCCACCTGGTGCGCAGCCTGTCGTTTGGCACCCGCTTTTTGCGCGGTGCGAATCCGCAAAACCCCTTGACCACATTGCACTTCAATGCCTGCAGGGCCCACGGCCAAAACTTGTCCCACAGTACCCATCAAGCCGGCGATTGCCACAGTCTGCGGGTCGAAACACTTCAGGGGTTCGCCATTGAACAAGGTATTGGCACCGGGAAACGGATCGAAGGCTCGCAGTGTACGCTGAAGTTCAACGGCGCTGCGCCCCCAGTCGATATTGCCTTCTGCTTTCGTGATTTTCTCGGCGTAAGTGACGCCCACCACCGGCTGGGGCACCAAGGGTAGGGTTTCATCCTGCAAGGCATCCAGTGCCTCAACCAGCAGGTCGCCACCCAACACAGCCAGCTTGTCATGCAGCGTGGCGGCGGTGTCGGTCAGTTCAATCGGAAGGGCACGGTGCAAACGCACCGGCCCGGTGTCCAGCCCGGCTTCCATCTGCATGATGCACACACCGGTTTCAGTGTCCCCAGCCTCGATACAGCGTTGAATGGGCGCAGCACCCCGCCAGCGCGGCAACAGGCTGCCATGAATATTCAGACAACCCAGGCGCGGCGCATCCAGAACCGCCTGCGGCAAAATCAACCCGTAAGCGGCCACCACCAGCACGTCCAACGCCTGCCCATGCACGGCTGTTTTAAGCGCATCCAGCGTTTGCACCGCTTCGTCACCCTTTTTCAGGCTGACCGGCTGCAACACCGGCAAACCGTGTTCAAGTGCCAGTTGCTTGACGGGTGAGGCCTGCAGCTTCATTCCCCGGCCTGCGGGTCTGTCGGGCTGAGTCAGCACTAAGTGTACCGGGTAGCCAGCAGCAATGAGTTTTTCCAGCGCCACCCGGGCAAACTCGGGCGTGCCGGCAAAACCCACTTTCAGGGTTCGATTCATGGAGGGGTTGGCAATCAAGCGGTTTGAAGCTTGTCTTGCTTCTTCATTTTGGTTTTGATGCGGGTTTGCTTGAGCTGTGACAGGTATTCAACAAATACCTTGCCATTCAAATGATCGATTTCATGCTGAATGCACACCGCCAGCAATTCATCGCAATCGATTTCAAACCACTCGCCTTTCACGTTCTGGGCACGCACCTTCACGGTGTCGGGGCGTTCCACTTTCTCATAAATGCCGGGCACGGAAAGGCAGCCTTCCTCGTACACCTTGCTTTCGGCGCTGGCGCCTACGATTTCCGGATTGATGAACACGGTCAAACCGGTGTTGTCCTCGGTTACATCAATCACGATCACGCGCTTGTGCACATTCACCTGGGTGGCGGCCAAACCAACGCCGGGGGCATCGTACATCGTCTCTGCCATGTCCTGGGTCAGCTTGACAAGCGCGTCATCAAACTGGGTGACAGGGGTAGCAACCGTTTTCAAGCGCGGATCCGGATAACGCAAAATTGGAAGTAAAGCCATGATCTTTAAACCTTAACTGTCATATGCAAAAGGATAACCCTTCTGTGACAAAAATAGTTCGCGAAATTCCATGAGTAATCCGATGCACGACCTGCTACAGGGCATGAACCTGGCCTACAACACGGGTCTGAAAGCCCGCGAACGTTATGAACTGGCTCAAAACAGCCACAACCGCAGTTTACCTGCTCCCTGCGATGCTGTTCGGCTTTGGCACCTTGTCGCGCACGACTGGTTGCTGCAAAGCAACAGGCGCTTCTGGGTTGCCTTGGGCCATGCGGGCTACCCAGCAACCCTGCTGGCGCTGAAAGACCCGCCGCTTATCCTGTTTGGCGAAGGCAATGCTGCCCTGCTGGACTCACCGGGTATTGCCATGGTGGGCAGTCGTAATGCCACCCGCACAGGCGTGGGCACAGCGCAAGGATTTGCGCGTGAATTTGCCCGACGTGGCTGGACCGTGATCAGTGGGCTGGCTGAAGGCATAGATGGGGCGGCGCATGCCGGCGCACTGGAAGCCCGAGGCAACACTGTTGCTGTGCTGGGTTGCGGGCCGGATGAAATTTACCCGAAACACCATGCAAGCCTGAAAGCCCGGATTATTCAAGAAGGGGGCCTGGTGCTGTCGGAGTACCCGCCCGGCACAGCCCCACAACCCGGGTTTTTCCCCCGGCGCAACCGCATTATTGCGGGTTTGGCCGACGGCCTGCTGGTAGTTGAGGCGGCATTGCGTTCAGGCTCGCTGATTACCGCGCGGGTTGCCAGCGAATTGGGACGGCCGGTGGCAGCCATTCCGGGTTCTATTCACAGCAGCCAAAGCAAGGGTTGCCACGCCATGATCAAGAAAGGGGCCATGCTGGTTGAAACAGCCCAGGAATTGCTGGACGAGGCTGCCGCTACACTGCCCGAGTACAAAACCCCATTCAACCCTTCCCTGTTGCAAGAAGAGCACACACACTGCGATGATGAAAGCGCGCAGACCCTAGCCCCTGAAGCCGTGCTGGACACCAGCCTGAAAGCCGTGTTGAACAGCTTGGGGCATGAACCCGTTCATGTAGACACATTGGCCGGGCAATTGGGTTTCAGTACCGAGGACACCGTGGCTGCACTGGTTGAACTGGAACTGCTTGGATTGACCTTAGGGGAAGCAGGAAACCGCTGGGTGCGCACAAATGGTGTATTTTAGACACGGCTGGTTTGGCCAGGACCGAGAAGATTGTGTGGAAAGCCTTGATTTGTTGAAGGACTGACACTTACACTTCGGCGCACAAGGCCTTGAAATTACACACACTGACGAGTTGGACTAATTGAGTAGCGAAAACCCCAAAAAACTGATCATCGCGGAAAAACCCTCTGTAGCGGCCGACATTGCGCGCTCGCTGGGGGGTTTCACCAAGCACGACGATTATTTCGAAAGCGACGATTACGTGCTTTCCTCGGCCGTGGGCCATTTGGTGGAAATCAAGGCGCCTGACGAGTTTGAAGTGAAGCGGGGCAAGTGGAGTTTTGCCAATTTGCCAGTGCTGCCCACGCACTTTGATCTGAATCCGATTGCCAAAACAGAATCGCGCTTGAAGGTGCTGAACAAGCTGATCAAGCGCAAGGACGTGGTCGGCCTGATCAACGCCTGTGACGCGGGCCGTGAAGGTGAACTTATTTTCCGGTTGATTGCGCAGTACGCCAAGTCCAGCAAGCCGGTTGAACGTCTGTGGTTGCAGTCCATGACACCCGCTGCCATTCGCCAAGCGTTTTCAAGCCTGCGAAGCGATGCGGACATGATGCCGCTGGCCGATGCAGCCCGCTGCCGTTCAGAGGCCGACTGGCTGGTGGGCATCAATGGCACACGTGCCATGACTGCGTTCAACAGCAAGGAAGGCGGCTTTTACCTGACCACCGTAGGCCGGGTTCAAACCCCCACGCTGGCCATTGTGGTGGAACGCGAAGAAAAAATACGCAAGTTTGTTTCCCGCACCTACTTTGAAGTGCGCGCGAGCTTTGGTGCCAATGCCGGAGCTTACGAAGGCAAGTGGTTCGACCGCAATTTCAAGAAAGCCGAAGACCCGGAGCAGCGCGCTGACCGCATGTGGGACGAAGCCCAAGCCAAGGCCATTGTGGCAGCCTGTGACGGCAAGCCTGGTACCGTGGAAGAGGAAAGCAAGCCCACCACCCAGATTGCACCACAGCTGTTCGATTTGACCAGCCTGCAACGCGAAGCCAACAGCCGCTTCGGCTTTTCAGCCAAAAATACCTTGGGCCTGGCCCAGGCATTGTATGAAAAGCACAAGGTGCTGACTTATCCGCGTACCGATTCCAAGGCGCTGCCCGAAGACTACATGCCAACGGTCAACCAGACGCTGAAAAGCTTTGTGGGCCTGGATACAGGCCACATTGCCGGTGCGTACGGGCCATTCTGCGAGCAAATTCTCAAGAACAACTGGGTCAAACCCAACAAGCGGGTATTCGACAACAGCAAGATTTCTGATCACTTTGCGATCATTCCGACCCTGCAGGTGCCCAAGAACCTGAGCGAACCTGAAGCCAAGTTGTACGACCTGGTCGTGAAGCGCTTCCTCGCCGTGTTTTTCCCGCCCGCTGAATTCAATGTCACAACCCGCATTACCACCGTGGAAGGCCACCCCTTCAAAACCGAGGGCAAGGTGCTTGTGAAACCGGGCTGGCTGGCCATTTATGGCCGTGCGGCGGCTGCCGCGGGTGACGACAGCCTGGTGGCTGTTGAAGAAGGTGAAAAAGTCAGCACCGATGAAATTGACGTGCACACGCTGCACACCAAACCACCAGCACGCTACAGCGAAGCCACGCTGCTTTCCGCAATGGAAGGTGCGGGCAAGTTGGTGGAAGAAGAAGAACTGCGCGACGCCATGGGCACCAAAGGCCTGGGCACACCAGCCACGCGTGCGGCCACCATTGAAGGTTTGATCAACGAGAAGTACCTGGTGCGTGAAGAACGCGCGCTGGTGCCCACCGCCAAGGCCTTCCAGTTGCTGACCCTGCTGCGCGGTCTGGATGTTGAAGAACTGACCATGCCGGAATTGACCGGTGAATGGGAATACAAGCTTTCCCGGATGGAGAAGGGCGAATTGTCGCGCGAACAGTTCATGGAAGAGATCGCCAAGATCACCCAGAACATCGTGGACCGCGCCAAGAACTACACCGAAGAAACCATTCCTGGTGACTACGCCACCCTGATCACACCCTGCCCGAATTGCGGCAGCGTGGTCAAGGAAAACTACCGCCGCTTTGCCTGCACGAAATGCGAATTCTCGATTTCCAAGGTGCCGGGTGGCCGCCAGTTTGAGGTGGCTGAAGTTGAAAAGCTGCTTCAAGACCGCGAACTGCCCATGCTGGATGGTTTCCGCAGCAAGATGGGACGCCCCTTCGCAGCGGTGCTCAAGCTGACCAACGAGCACAAACTTGAATTTGACTTTGGCCAGGCCAAGGACGATGACAACGGCGAGCCTGTTGATTTTTCAGGCGAAACCCGTTTGGGCCCCTGCCCGAAATGCGCCTCGAATGTGTACGAGCAAGCCACCAGCTATGTGTGCGAAAAATCGGTCGGTCCCAGCAAAAACTGCGACTTCCGTTCAGGCAAGGTGATTTTGCAGCAACCCATTGAGCGCGAGCAAATGGAAAAATTGTTGCTGGACGGCAAAACCGATTTGCTGACGCGCTTTGTATCCTCGAAAACCCGCCGTGCATTCAAGGCGTTTCTGGTGAAGAAACCTGACGGCGCAATTGGTTTTGAGTTTGAGGCAAAAGCCGAGAAAAAACCGGGTGCTACAGCCAAGGGCAAAACAGCTGCAGCGGCCAAACCAGCAGTTACAAAAGCGACAGCCAAACCAGCCGCAGCAAAAGCCACGGCCAAACCCAAGGCTGCTGCAAAGCCCAAAGCAGTGAAGGCTGCTAAAGAAACGTCTTAATTGGCTGTCCAGAAAACACTCACGCCCTTGCACCCCGGGGCGTGATTTTTCCCAGCAATTTCGATTCTAAGGGCTGACCCAGACAGTGGTCGGCCACTAACCAGCCCCCCAACGCAGCCCACAACAAACCACGAGAGGCAAAGCCTGTGCTCATGAACACACCGGGCATGTTGGGCACAGGTCCGATGGCGGGCAGCCTGTCATGCCACACGGCGCGCACCGCACAGCGGTGATCGATCAAATTACCCAATTGCCAGTCCGGAAATGCAGCCCTGAACCGGGCCACGTTGAGCTCATCCGCTTCTGGCGTGGAGTTCAAATCCAGCACAGGACGCTCGTAGGTGGCACCCAGCACCAACCAGTTCTCTCGCGGCGGAGCAATGGCATAACTTTCACCAGACAGCACCACGCTTGGCTGCACAGCGGCCTGCAGTTTACTGATTTGCCCTTTGACCACACCCACTTTTGCGCCCTCAATGGGTGCCAACACAATGGATTTCTCGGCACTACACACCACCACGGCATCGTGTTGTTCACGCAGGTCTGTCAAATCATGCACAGGGGTGTTGTAATGGGTGGTCAGCAAACTGCCACAGGCCTGCAAGTTGGCGTGTACCCAACGCGCGGGTTTAACCCATCCCCCTTGCGGAAAATAAAGACCCCCCAGTGGTGTGGGCAGCAGGGAATTGGGTTCGGCCCAGCGCACCAGGCTTTCCGGAAAAGCCAATTGCAACAGGGTTTCCCGGGTTCGTTCGGCCTCGTCTACAGGCACGGTTTGCAAGTGACCGGGCGTGGCCCAATCCTCGTCTTTCTGTAGAAAGCCTTGCTCGGTCAGTGTGTTCAGGGCCTGGACTGTGTGTTCAAAGCCCAGACGGCTTAAGCGCGACAAAGGCGAATCGCCCCGAGTGATGTGAGGGTGAAATGCGCCCACCCAATTGCCAGAAGCGCCTGTGGCAGGCCCGTTACCTTGGTCGTACAGGTGCACCTGTACCCCGCGTTGGCAAAGCGCCAGGGCCACGCTGCTGCCAGCAATGCCAGCCCCCACCACCGCTACACTTTCGGTTTGGTGCATGGCAAGCGGCTGCCGCACCATGCGCCGGCCATATTGGCGGTGTGCGTCAGGTTCAAGCACTGCATCAAAACTGCCCTGGAATTCCTGCAAGGCCGCCTTGGTATTGCCTACCCACAAGTGCAGTTCAACATTGAATTCAGGCCAATTCATGAAATGCAAGCCCGGAACCTGTTTCCCGTTCAACACCGCCCAAGGCAAACTCAGCTCGCTGACCTCGGTCACCGCCAGATAACGCAACCTTGCATTTGGCCGGGCTGAATGGCCTTGACGCAGCGCCACGAGAGCTTGAAAAGCGCGACCCGCATCAAAATGAGAATCCAGCACGGTGAAAACCGCTTGTCGGGATGCAAGCCATGACGCGTACACAGTGCGAACAATTTCGGGGCTGACCATGGCTGTAATGCAATGAATGACAAGCTTTGGATTGTAACCCAGCCACTGCGTGGCAGTTCCTTGGGGCCTATGGTAATATGAGCCACCAATCATACTTGTACAGGTTCGGGATGATATCAATCAACTGGGAGGCGTTCACGCCTTACTCTGCCTTGCTCGGCGGTCTGATGATCGGACTGTCGGCTGTGATGCTGATTTTGCTGACCGGCCGTGTGGCCGGCATCAGCGGCATTCTGGGTGGGCTGATCAAACCACAAAGCAATGAAACACTGTGGCGCTTCACATTTGTGCTTGGCCTTGTGGCAGCGCCCTGGCTCTACATGGCCACCATCGGCAGCTTTGAATTTGAAAGCCCGCGTGGCCACTTGGCCTTGATCGTGGCAGGCCTGTTGGTAGGCTATGGCACACGACTGGGATCTGGTTGCACCAGCGGCCATGGGGTGTGTGGTTTGTCACGTTTGTCGCTACGTTCACTGGTGGCTACTGGTGTCTTCATGGCAGTTGGATTCGTGGTTGCGTCCTCGTTGATGCACGCAACCTGATCGGGAGAATAGATTGAACAACTCGATTCGTTTTGCAGCCGTCAGTGGGCTGACGGGTTTGATATTTGGTTTGGGCCTCGTGGTTTCCGGCATGGCCAACCCGGCCAAAGTCATCGGCTTTCTCGACCTGTCCCAGCCTTGGGACCCTTCCCTGATGTTTGTGATGGGCGGTGCAATTGCGCTGGGCTTGCCAGGGTTTTATCTCGCCAAGCGGCGGAAAACCAGCATGCTGGGCATGCCGATGAACCTGCCCGCCAACACCCAACTGGACAAAAAACTGTTGCTGGGTGCTGTGCTGTTTGGTGCGGGCTGGGGCATTGGTGGATTTTGCCCGGGCCCGGCCGTGGTGGCAGCGGCAAGTCTGGCTACAGACGGTCTCATTTTTGTAGCTGCCATGCTGGCAGGCATGTTTGTCTTTTCAGCGCGCCGGCAATAAAAAGCGGCTGAGTACTTCGTGAAGTACGGGAACATTCACCGGCTTGGTCAGGAACTCATCCACACCAGCATCCCGGCAGGCAATTTCGTCTTCCTGAAGCGCACAGGCGGTCAGCGCCACGATGGGAATTCGCGCTGAGGGCCCTGCCAGTTCCCGGATGGCTTTTGTGGCATCAATGCCGTTCATCACCGGCATGTGAATGTCCATCAGAACCAGGTCCAGATCTGGATCCAGTTGAACCGCATTCACCGCTTGGGCGCCGTTTTCTGCCAGGGTGACCTGAACCTTCATTCCGGCCAGTAGAGATTTGATGACATGCTGGTTCAACAGATTGTCTTCCACCACCAGGATCTTTTTACCTGCCAGCGTGGGCGCGGGTTTGCGAGGCTCACTTGGCCCGGCATTCCCATATACGGGTTGAACCGACATCGTGAAGCCCAGCACGCTGCCTTCACTGCTGGAAGACGACACATAGAGTTGACCGCCCATCAATCCACTCAAGCGCTTGGAAATGGCCAAGCCCAAGCCGGTACCACCGAACCGGCGGGTAGTTGTGTTGTCAGCTTGTTCAAAAGGCTCTGTCAAGCGGTCAAACTCATGGAGATCAAAACCGATGCCACGGTCATGTACCTCGGTGCGTATCAAGGCATGCTGATCATCCACCTGGTCGGCTTGTACAATGACGCGAATCGGCCCCCGCTCGGAAAACTTGATGGCATTGCTCAGCAAATTGCCCAGGACTTGGGTATATCGGGTCGGGTCACCTTGCACCACCAGGGGCGTCATCACATCCACTTCAAGCTCAATAATCAAACCTTGCTGCCGGGCTCGCAGCGCGAACTGGCGAACAGTTTTTGCAGCCTGCTCATGCAAATCGAACTCGATGTTTTCCAGCTTGATCAAGCCCGACTCAATCTGCGAGAAGCTCAACACATCTTCGAGCATGGCCAGCAAATACTGGGATGCATCTTCCACCTGGGCCACATACTGCACAGCAGGCTCCTCCGTGACATGCGCTTTCAGTAAATTGTTCAAGCCGACAATGGCATTCAGAGGGGTGCGTATTTCATGACTCATGTTGGCCAGAAACAGGCTTTTGGCATGGCTGGCACTCATTCGTTTGCGTTGAGTAGCCAACGAACTCAGGATTAGGAACAGCAGAATATCAATCACAACGCCAGCCGCCAGAACCAGGTAGGGTGTGGCGCTGTCCACCTGCTTGTCAAAGTTGGGAGTGCTTTGAAAATGGGCTGTCCAGGTTCGGCCTGAAACCGCTACAGGCACAGTCAGGCTGTATTTTGAAATGCTCTCAGGTTGGCCGGCCGCGGAATCGTAAATCAGCGCATCCGGACTCATGTCCGCGGCATCAAACAGCTTGAACTGCAGGGGCAGTTTTTTGTTCCCCACCAAATTGTTCATCAGGTCCATCGTACGAAACGGGCTGTACACAATGCCCCGAATTGCATCCCGACGTGCTTCAGGGGTGTCCAGCGGGGCACCCGCCCGATACACAGGCAAGTAGATCAAAAAGCCAGGTTGAGCGTTGTCGCTGTCCTCCTGCTTGAGCCTGACCAGTCCGGAAAGGGTGGCCTGACCGGTTTCAATTGCGTTATTGATGGCCTGCTTTCGCACAGGCTCGGAATACATGTCAAATGCAAAGGCACGCTGGTTGCGCGCATTGAACGGCTCGATCAGGCTGATCGGGAAGTAAATCTCCCGCGCCCCGGCGGGCGTCACGGCGTAATCCGGAAAACCTTCTGCACGCACCGCTGCTTCATGTGCATTCAGCCCGCTGGGATCGACTTTGGGCGCGTAGGCAAAACCCTGCAAGCCTGGCAATGCCTGCTGCAGGTTCAACGCCTGGGTATAAATCTTCCACTCACGTCGGGTCACTTGTTCCTGGGAATCAAACAAGGCTACGCCACCGCGCAATACCTGCTCATATTGCTTCATGCGGCTTTCTATACGTTCCTGCGCTTCGCGTACTTCAAATGAAAAACGCTCTGCTGCCCGTTTCTCAATTGCTTCACTGGTCAAATACCAGCCAAGACCCGTAATGGTCAGGGACAACGCCAGCACTAACCAAGCTGTCACCTCATTGTGAAACAGTTCAGCAACGGGTTTTCCAGTTTTCACAGCGGACTTGGTGCCCGGATTTGTTGTGTTCAACGACATGACGACTCACAAGTCAGTGTGCACTGAATCGGTTAACGAGGCCTTGGAAACTCCACAATATCCCATGCATTCAACACACGCAGGTTAACGCTATCGCGCTTCGCCAGTTTTTTCAACTCACGAAGGGATCTGGAAAAATCATCCACCAAGTTTGGCATGGCTTGCAATGAAATGGGTAAGCCTTGCTGCATCAAAGGCAAGGTGAAGTTGTCCCAATGGATCAAATACACCTGTTTTGCACCGGTGTTCATCACCATTTCCTGCCAATATGCCGCCAAGTAGTCGGCATCCAGTTTCCCCAAACCGCCTGTGCCCAGAAACACCGTATTCACAGCAACGCCGTTGTTCTGCCCCGGAATAAAACCTGCGCTGGGCTGAATCAAGGCAAATGGACCACTGCCTAAAAGTGGATGCGATACTAAAAAACTGTAACTGGTTCCTTCCTTGAAAGACAAGGCGTGTGCGGGCAAACGCAAAGGAGCCGTATTAAAGCCTCCGGTAAAACCTGTCGGGGCGTGTGCGGATTCCCTGAGCTCAACCCGAAACTGCCCGAAGTTGGCCAGCCCCTCCTTCCCCGTCACGTACACGCGGGTTCCCGGTACATCCTGCCCCAGCGCGATTTGGCCTGTTGACGCAGAACCGTAGAGATTTCCGCCATAGGTTTTAACCAAAAAAGGCGCATCCAGAGCATGGTCATAATGGGAATGGGCCACCACAATGCCTGACAACACGTGTGGCATGTCAAGCCTGTTGAACGTTTCTCTGGCCACTTCCAGAACGCGTTGTTCATCCACATCAAGCCGCGAAAATGCCACGCGCCCCAACGCTTGCCGGGAGAAAAATCCGTCCACCATCCACGTCGTTTTTCCATCGGTCCAAGCCATGGACGAGGTGCCCAGAAACAAGGCTTGAACCTCTGCATCAACACTGCCCGTGGCATGAACTCCCAGGTCAATGTCAGGCGTAGAGCGCAGGCCATAAGCAATCCCACCTGCAGCAACCAAGGCAAGACCCAGCAGCACCCATCCAACCCAGCGCAATAATCGCCAGCCATTGAATTGTTGTTGAACACACATCATCGCAAAGCCCGCCCATAAAAAAAGCCGCCCGGAAATCGAGCGGCTTTTGTCGATCTGCAGAAAGTTTACTTGGTCAACGCTGCAGCCAAGTGTATTTCTTCAATCGACATGGCGACTTTGCCGATTTGTCCGTTCAACAGTTGCGCGCTTTTGCGGGTATCAAAATACTTGTCGTAATGAAAAATATAGTCTTTGTCGGCCAAGGGTATGTGGCAACCACGGCAGGTCGCGTAATCCACTTTGGCAGGTTGACCGTTGGGTTCAAACGCGGCATAAACCCAGTCACCTGTTTTCATGCCTTCCGGTGCAGTACTGCCCCAGTCTTTGCCCTTGTACATCACGAAAACTTTTTCCAGATCTGCCTTGGCCATCTTGTCACCGGTTTTTGTGGCCTTGTAGATTTCCATGACACTGACAGTGCCGCTGGGGAAGGCGTCACCTTTCTTGGCTGAAGCCCCTGTCGGATTGATGTAAATATCCCGCACATGGCCAGTGGGCTTCTCAATGCCAGCCAAAAAAACGGGCCATGATTTGTAGTCAGACGGCTGGGCCAATTCACCATCTTTCGGTGCCGGGCCAAACATGCCGCCAGCAGCACAACCTGCCAAAACCACTGCCGCCGAAGCAACAAGCATCAATTTTTTCATCTCTTTTCCCCTTTTTTGTGAGTACAACAGAAGTTGCTTTTTGAAAATAGCGCCAACACCTCTTCTTGGCAACTGTTCAGTCGAGCCAGCGACAGATTCAAGGGTTTACCCTGAATCACCCGATTTTCTTCAACCGGATCAAGCTGGTTTAGAGAAGGGGAATCACGCAGCTTATCCACAAATTGCATTGCAAATCAGATCCCTAAGCTAGTGATATCCCCCGTTTGGAGGACGCCCACATCATTCCAACAATGGATTGACAGCCCAAGACAATCCCAAGGAGCAATGCATATGAATCCCGTTTACTCAAGCACCAAAGCCGGTTTGACCGCACTTTTGCTGACCACTTGCGCCACTGTTTTTGCAGGTGCAGCCACTGATGTATTGCCGGAAATCAAGGCGATTGCAGCGAAACCGGAGGTGATTGCCGCGGTAAAAGCACAGAATGCCAAAAATTTGACACTGGACACCATCAAGGCCACTGACAGCAAATGGATTGCTGCATCAGGTGGTTTGCCAGAGGCAAAAACCATGTTGGAAAGTGCCACCTCCAAAGCCTTGTTGGCCGCCGAAAAAGCCAAGCCTTATTTCACGGAAAGCATCCTGACCGATAACCAGGGCGCCAATGTCGCGATCAGCTCGATGACATCGGACTACTGGCAAGGTGACGAGCCCAAGTTCGTCAAAGCTTGGGCGGATGGCAAAGGCGATGATTACATTGCGCGGGCCAAGAAAGATGAAAGTTCAGGTGCGGTGGTGTCGCAGGTTTCTGTACCAGTGATGGACGGTGGCAAGGTCATTGGCACGCTGACCATTGGCGTGAATGTACAAGCCCTGCCTTAAAGGAATAATCATGTCCTCCGTCATGAACAAATTGATCAATACCAGTCTGAACATGCGACTGGGCATTGTGATGGGCATACCCATTGTGGCCCTGCTCGCCATGAGTGTGTTTTCCGTTTTCGAAATCCACCAATTGAATCAGTTCAACCAGGACAGCACCCAGAAGCAGGTCCGTCTGCTGAACGAAGTCTCCAATCTGAGTGGCAAGTCTGCGTTATTGGCTCGCGAGGCTCGCAATGTGATTCTGGCCGATGAGCAGGGTAGGTTCGATCTTGCAAAGTCCCGAATGCTGGCACTAAAAACAGAAATCTCCGAGCTTGGCCAAGGCATGCTGACTGTTACACCGGACGGCGATGCACGTGACCTGATCCAAACCATCACCACCGACAATTCTGCTTTACACAGCGTTTACATGCGCGTCATCGAGCAGTCGGAGCTGGGTGAAGTTCAGGCTGCAACGCTGGCCTTGCTCAGTCAGGCAGACCCGCTTGAACAACAACTGGACCAAAGCATGCTCGCACTGAATTCCGGTGTGAAAAGCACGATGGAAGCATCGGTTGCGCAAGGTGACCAGGTATTCAAGAACGCCCTCATTACCATTGCGGGTGTCTGTATCAGTATCGTGATGTTGTGTGGCTTCGCAGTTGGCATGGTGGCATCGTCCCTGCGCAAGCAGCTCGGCGGTGAGCCAGCCAAGGCATTGAACGTGGTTGGTACCATGGCACAGGGCAACCTGACACAGGTGGTTCCGAATTGTGAGAAAGGCTCACTCATGGATGGTATGCAGCAACTCCAGTTGCGCCTGCGGGAGATCATCAACCAGGTGTCTCAGGCTTGCGGCACATTCAAAACGGCGTCCAGCGAACTGGTGAATGTGGCATCGGGTTTGTCGGGCACTGCAGAGCAACAAGCAGACAGCTCCAACGCCACCGCAGTCAGTGTTGAACAGATGAGCGCCAGCGCAAGGTCCATTTCCGACTACGCCCACAAAACTGAGGTACAAGCCAAGCTGTCAGCGGACACTGCTAAAAACGGCATGAAGCTGATGCAAACCCTGCAAGGAAAAATGAACGACATGGCCGGCCAAATGCATACCACCACCCAGGAAATTGCGGGGCTTGTGGAACGGTCAGACCGCATCAACGGCATTGTGTCGGTTATCCAGGGCATTGCCCAGCAAACCAATCTGCTGGCATTGAATGCTGCTATCGAAGCGGCCAGGGCTGGTGAACAGGGCAGGGGCTTTGCCGTGGTGGCCGATGAAGTGCGCACCCTGGCTCAAAACACCGCCACCGCCACGAATGAAATTCGTACCCTGATCGGGGAAATCTGCACCTACTCGGAGCGATCCAACAAATCGGTTGCCCAGGTGGGTGAACACATGAGCGAAAACATGGAATACGCCGACAGACTCATGGGGGGTCTGCAGGAAATTGTTCAACATTTTGAACAGTCGGTTGAATATACGCTGGCCGTGGCCAATTCCACCAAGGAACAGGAAACAGCCAGCCAGGACATTTCTGGACGAGTCAGTGAAATTTCAGCCCTCTCGGAACAACTGAAAACGGCCAGCCTTCAACTGGAAGGGCAGTCTCGACAAGTTGAAAGCATGTCCGAGGACCTGCAACGCGCAGTGTCTTACTTCAAAACCTGAACCGGTCAATTCAATGTGACAAAATCAATACACGTCACATTGAATTGCAATTCAAAACCAAAATGGGCTTTCAGGGGTATTACAGATTGATGTTGTTCAATCTGGATGCCCGCCATGTCGTTTTCACCCGCCTTGATTCCCAGCGTTCGTCGACGCAACCTGCTTAAAACATTTTTGCTTGGTGCCTCTGCCAGCAG